>NZ_JAGYGU010000010.1:0-121479 GCF_018991255.1 Lactiplantibacillus sp. 30.2.29
TGAAAAAAAGAACCCAATTCGTAAATGAATTGGATTCTAAATATAACTTCATCAACACCGGTTGACAGAGACCCAAACATAACGACCGGATGAGCCTATCACATGACAGGTTCATCCGGTCGTTATTTTTATTGCTTTTGACTATCAACGGAAGCCTTGAAAACGCGAAATCGATTGACGATTATGCTTCCGACTGGCGAAGCACGTCTGTTAATTGTTGCCGAAAAATTGGCGTCCAGATATTCCGATAGCCTAATCGGGTTGGATGAGCGTCGTCGACCATTGCCAATGGCTGGGTGCGATTTTCAGCTTTGACCACTGGATCTTGCCAGAGGTCAATAATCGTGAAGTGCCACTTTTTTTGTAAGACTTTCAATTGCTGCACTAATTTACCATAATTCGCATCGTGTTTTCGCACACAGGTAAAGAACACGACCGGCACCGCCCAATGCTGTTGAACATAGGCCACGATTGTTTCAATCGCTCCGAGCGTCGTCGTTTCGTCAAAGCCGTGGCGCTGTTGTGCACCCGTGACTTGTCCCATAGCCTTATCATGCCGCCCATCATTGGTTGAAAGTTGGCAGACAAAAGCGTCCAATGGTTGGGTCACTGGAATCCGATGATAGAGCCGCTGCACATAACTATCTGGTGCGTTACCTGCTAAAGTGGTGCCGCTCACCGCTTCCTTGATGGCAATCACGCCATCCGTCGCGACGAGATAATCGACGAATGAATCTTCCAGTGCACCCGCACCGGCTGTAATTGACGAACCCAGAAATGCGATCCGCCGACCCATCAACGGTGACTTGAAATTCAAGGTTTGATGGCTGGGGGCGTAACTAGGCAAATTGCCCGCAATCAACCGCCCCACCATCGTCTCACGCTGCAACTGCTTATTCACCGTTCCGACCTTGATTGCCGCCTGCAACAACTGCTTACGAATACTCATCTCGTCCGCCTCCTGCATTTCCAACGTGTTTGCAATACGTTGCTTACTCAACTACTGTAGCACATTCAGTTGCGTTAATGTTAGCTGTGGCTACTGTAAATCGTTGTAAATCACAAGTCATCAATTTGGTTGGCAGAGTTGTCATTCGCTACCAGCAGTGCGGTCAGAAATTGGCCTCGTGTAGCCGTTAAATAAACGCAACCTTTCTTGATTCAATACCATTGCAATACCACGATTCAAAACTTTTTATATGTGCAACAATCCGAGACCTCATCAGTTACCAAGAGATCATGATTTGATGCCAATCCATCAAAACTGTGATACGTATTCTTTGAAACAACTAATTCACTCCCAGTTATTAATCATATATGATTTTCTGAAATACAGTTAGTTAATTGAACAACCCAACTTAGAAAACATCTCCTAAACAACAAGCTTCTCATTACTGCCATCATTAAAGGTTACCCGTGGTCTTTGTTAATCGTATATACTTTTCAATAATAATGTGATAAGTTAAAGTATATAAACACAACAGATTCAGGTACCAACGGGGGGAACCATGGAACAAATCAACGTTATTATTCCGGCACTAAATCCCGATAAAAAGCTAATTGCTTTGATTCGGGATTTTATTGACGCGCCGGAACTAATGCAGAAAATTCGAGCATTCATTATTGTGGACGATGGCAGTGACAGCGATCATCAACCGATTTTTACACAATTAGAACAGCTACCTTTAAATAACCTAACAATTTTACATCACACACACAATCGCGGTAAGGGGGCCGCATTGAAAACTGGCTTTCAGTATGTCGAGGCACACTTACCAACCGTTTCCGGAGTTGCAACGATGGATTCTGATGGTCAGCACACCGTTGCAGCACTTGCAAGCTGTGTCGCGACATTCAGTCGACAGCCACAACAGTTGGTCATTGGCGTTCGGCACTTTACCAACGCGGTCCCCTTTCGTAGCCAGTTCGGCAATCTGCTGACCAGTGGCCTCGTCCGTTTGTTGACTCATCAGAATATTTCCGATACGCAGACTGGTTTGCGTGTGATTCCAATCAGGTACATACCAGCATTGATTCGATTTCCGGGAGACCGGTTTGAATTTGAATTTGATATGCTACTGCAAGCTAAAAAGTACCAGATTAAAGTCATCGAACAGCCGATTCCGACGATTTATCTAGATGGAAACTCATCTTCCCATTTTCGTGTTATTCGGGATTCGATTGCGATTTATGCGCGCTTTTTTAAATTTGCTGCGAGTGGCCTCATCTCATTTGTGGTTGACATCAGTCTGTTCTATCTCACACTTTTTATTCTGGGCAACCATGTCTTGAACAGTATTCTCATTGCGACAATTGCATCCCGCGTGCTTTCGTCGATCGTCAACTACGCCATCAACCATCGTGTGGTCTTTGAACATGCCGGTCAGCAAACGTTACTTAAATATGCGGGCCTCTTCATCGTGCAAATGTTAGCTTCTGGTTTCTTGACCAATGCCTTAACTGCGGTGTTACCGGCTTCAAGTGGACAAATTGTGCCAACGATTGCCAAGATGCTGGTCGACTTTATGTTATTTATTATCAGTTATCAGATTCAACGTGATTTTATATTCAAGGAGCGGACTCAACATGTCCAATAAACGGCGTTTTCTCTATTTTCTAGCAATTGCATTATCGATTATTTATCTGCTGTGGCGCGTCTTTTTTACGATTCCATGGCGGGCAAATATTCTAACGCTTGTTTTTGCATTATTGCTCGTGATTAGTGAAATCCTCTCAAATTTGACCGGGTTTATCTTGATCTTTTTCAGGATGCTTTCAACTAAGAAAAAATGGAACTTAGTCATTCCTGATTACACGTCAACCCAGCCATTACCTGACGTCGATATCATTATCGTGACGCACAATGAACCGGTTGAACTGCTACGAAAGACCATAAATGCCGCGACTTATATTGACTATCCAGACAAAAGTAAAGTTCATGTGGTGGTCGCAGATGATGGCAATCGGCCGGAAGTTCAGGCGTTGGCGAAACACTACCACGTCGGCTATTCCGGTATGGACGACAATCATCAAGCAAAATCTGGAAATATCAACCATACGCTCGCAAAACTGCACGCACCGTTATTTGCAATTTTTGACACGGACATGATTCCCTTTTCGAGCTTTCTCCGGAATACCGTTCCGTTGTTCACCGAAAATTTCCAGCAACTGGCTGACGACCCTGACCACACCGAACCACTGGGTTTTGTGCAAACGCCGCAAAGTTTTTACAATGCGGATATTTTTCAGTTCAATCTATTTTCCGAAAAAATCATTCCGAATGAACAAGATTTTTTCTCGCGTGATGTCAACATTCTAAACGGCGGTAACAAACGCGCCCTCTTCACGGGCTCCAACGCCGTCTTTTTGCGGCAAGCAGTCGATGAAGTCGGCGGGTTTCCGACCGACACGATTACCGAAGATTTCGAACTGGGCACGATGCTCAATATGGCCGGCTATATTAGCTTGGCGACCAAGGTACCACAATCAAGTGGCATCACCCCAATTGATATGAAAGGCGTCATCAAACAGCGGACGCGTTGGGCTCGCGGCGTGATTCAAAGTTGCCGCAACTTGCATATTTTTACGAATCGCCACTTATCTTTTATTAATCGCGTCATCCTGCTCAACACGTACTTCTATTGGTGGGCTTTTTTCCGGCGAATGATTTATATGATTGCCCCGATTTTGTACGCACTCTTCAAGATTCAAGTCGTCAATGCCAACTTCTGGATTTTGATGGTCATTTGGGCACCGGGATACTTCCTGCTCCACTACGTCATGGGTGACACTTCTGGCATGGGGGATAACGCCAAGATTCGCAATGAACGCTGGGGCGAAGTTCAAGAGACTTTCTTTGCACCCTATCTCTTTATTCCCGTTATTCTTGAAAGTCTCGGAATCAAGGCGAAAAAGTTCAAAGTCACTGCCAAGAACGTGACCTATTCACTAAAAGACAAACTTTATATCCTACCGTACTTGATTTTATGGACCATCACCTTGGTAGCGATCATTAAATTTAATTACGGTAAGTATGGCTCTGAGATCCTAGTCGGCAGCGTGATTACTTTCTGGCTCCTGATGCATTTTGTGAATTTAAGCATGTGTTTATTTATTGCAATGGGGCGTCCGGTGTACCGCAAGAATGAGCGCTTCATCCGTCGCGTGTCTGGCACCGTTCAAGCCACTGATGGGCAGTGGCACCCCATCATGACTGAGGATGTCTCTGAGGGCGGAATTGCCTTTCGAACGACTGATGGCCCGGTTGAAACCATTGCCGAGGGTGACCATATCAAATTGACCGTAAAGCATCAGGACTTCACCATCCACTTATCTGGTCAGGTCGCTCGTATCAGTCATCGAGATGATGACGTGATCTACAGTGTTCAAGTTGAAGTTACTGCTGATGAAAATCGCAACCATTATTTACAACTTATTTACGATGGCAGCAACAAAACCCTCCCAAGTGTTCAAGATACCTGGGTCACGCCATTTGATGAGCTTTACATGAACTTAGTAGTGCGTGCTCGCACTTATGAACGCAAGCTTAGTCGTCGTTTTAATCGCTTTTAGGAGGAATCAGTCGTTATGTCAGTTTGGCTTGGATTCGCGATATATGCCATTGGACTTTTAGGTTATAATGGGACGCTCCGCCGCCTGGGAGTCAGTCCCTACCTGGCCTGGATCACTGCAATGTTGGTTCAAATTTTGATCTTATATGGGTTTGCCATGACCGGCTGGCTCACGCTTGGCATTCAAGTCGTCACCTATCTAGGCGTTGGACTCGCAGGCCTCTGGCTAGTCATGAGTTTCTTTCGGAAAGCTCAGCTGCGTTTTGAAGGTATCCATTTATTTGATTTCTGGATGATTGGACTGGGCATCGTCACCGGGCATACCTTATGGCAAAGTCCCTTAGTTCATTACGATAATTTCTCTCACTGGGCCGTGATGGTCAAGTTTATGGTGTTCACCGGTCGGCTGCCCGGAGCTAGCGACCATCTGATTTCATTTACGTCTTATCCACCAGCAACAGCACTGTTCATCACCCAGTTCGTGCACTGGGTCGGTTTTAGTGACGGCGCCATGCTGGTCGCTCAGTTTATCTTGATTTGGGGTGCAGCCTACGCCCTTTTTGCTGGCTTAAGGGATCGCTCACGCGCATTGACCAGTTTTGCCCTGTGCTTCACTTTGGCAATCTCATTCGTGTTCAACGTGGCAATTCGACTCAATAATTTACTCGTTGATTACGTCCTGCCAATTGTGACGATTGCGGCACTCGTCGGAATTTTTGTCTATCGGAAGCGACCAATTTTGCTGTGCGCCCACGTGGCTATTTTTGTCTCAGTCTTACTACTAGTTAAAAATTCAGCGACCTTTTTCGTCATCATGATTGGCGCCTATTTCTTATACACCTTAATCACCAACCATCACTGGCACTGGCGCCGACTAATCACCGTACCGATTCAATTTGCGGCTAGCATCGGCGCCGGCGTTTTGCCATTTGTTTGGTGGCAATGGCACGTGAAACAGACGTTTACCGTTTCAAAGCACCAGATCAGCACCCAGGCGTACGCTAAACAACTCAGCGGTGAAAGTCAGCAAGCCCTGTTGAAAATTGGTCACAAGTTTTTAAACCAAATTTTCAGTCTCAATTCACTATCCACTAAGGGCATCCTATTGATCAACGTCGTTTTGATTGTAACTTGGGCCTTTGTTCGGCTTCGGCAACATCAACGGAACAATCTATTGGCAACAGCCATCCTGCTCGATGTGATTTTCATCGCCTACTATGCCAGTTTGTTTGGCATGTATATCTTATCAATGCCATACGCGGAAGCCATTCTCCTCGATGGCTTTGAACGCTATATGGCAAGTACCGTGATCCTTAACCTATTCATCGGGGCAATCGCGCTCGTCCGGGTTCTTGATCGGCAACAATTCGAGCAAAATTTTGCAAAACGTGACACCCAAGCTTTCAAGAGTGCGACCACCAAAAATATTTATCAGATAGCGACCCTCGTCACCGGCTTTTTCGCCATCACCATGATGTATTCTGAAATCACCGGGACTAAGTTCACCAATGAGATGAATCACAATACACTTCCTTTACAAATGTCGCGGGTCTCTAAGCAGTAGACTCACTTAAATCACCGTAAAGTACTGATTGTTGATCCCGAAGTCGTCGATGTAAATGATTACTATGCAGGCTACGTCGGCCGCTACTGGTACTTCACTGACAAAGCGGTCGGACAAGAGGACTTTATGATGACGCCGAAAGTCTTCAAACGGACCGTTGAGCAGTATCAGTACGTCGCTATTCCAGAAAGCCATCGCACGTTTACGGTACTGACCAAAAAAGTCTTCCATCAACACGTCGTTACGGGACTGTTTAAAGTCACAAAACACGGGTTGATTCGGATGCATTAAGAAAGGTGGGGTCAACTTGGCTATCATTGGGGGACTCTTCTTCGCCCTGGCGTTAATTGGTTATAGTAGCGCACTCCGGCTAGTCCACGTGAATCCCTATTTAACGTGGATTACCGGTATTCTGATTCAAATGATGTTGTTGTATGGTTTCGCAATGGTCAATCTGTTAAGACCTGGAATTTGGCTTGTGACTAGTTTGGGCGTCGTGTTGCTCATCACCCGCCTGGTACTCGGCTATACCGGGAAAGTTAGCATCCATTATGACGGACTACATCTATTTGACATTTGGATGATTTTCCTAGGAATCGTGATGGCGATCGTACTTGGTCAGAGCCCACTCATTCATTATGATAATTTTTCACACTGGGCGACGATGGTTAAATTCATGACGTATACCGGACATTTACCTGGCGCAACCGATACCATTATTTCCTTCAGTTCCTATCCACCCGCGACCGCCCTATTTCTAACACAGTTCGTGACGTTTGCTGGATTCAGCGCGGGGGCAATGTTGGTCGGACAATTTATCTTGATTTGGGCGGCTAGCTACACTATTTTTGCAACACTCCGGGATCGAACACGCGGTCTCAATTCAATGTTACTCTGTCTGACGATTGCAATTTCGTACGTCTTTAACATCAACATTCGACTCAATAATCTCTTGGTTGATTACGTGCTCGCAATCATCACCGTCGCCGGTATCGTTGGCATCTTCGTTTACCGGTCGCGTCCCAAGATGCTAGCAGCACACGTCGCCCTGTTTTGTGGCGTCCTGCTACTCATCAAAAACTCGGCCGCATTTTTTGTCGCCATTTTAGTCATTGACTATCTCGCCACGCTGATTCACCACCGCGTGCGTGGCCACCGATTCCGACAAACGTTGAAGATCACTGCACGACTATTGGGGACACTACTGGTTGCGGCGCTACCGTTTATTTGGTGGGAAATTCATGTTCACCTGACCTTTACCACTTCGAAACACGAAATCAGTGCGGCAGCCTATCAAAACCAGTTTGCTCGTGAAGGCGTCACCGGTTTAATCAAAATTGGACAAGCAATTTTAAATCAAATATTCAGTTGGCAGTCGTTATCCACTCAAGGCTTCCTGGTGATCAACCTCGGTTTGATTGCGGCCTGGGCCATTATTAAATTTGTGTGCCATCATCCGAATTCGCTGCTAAAACTTTTAGGCCTGCTTGACCTAATTACGCTTATCTATTACGGTAGTTTGCTCGGTATGTACGTCTTATCGATGCCATACGCTGAAGCTATTACACTTGATGGTTTTGAACGGTACATGTCGACCGTCGTAGTGTTGAATTTGTTCATCGCCATGATGGCGCTCGTCCGTGTCATTGACAAAACGTTCTATGAACAGAATCTAGCCGAGCGCAGTCCCCGGACTTTTCGTTCGATTTGGACTAAGAATGGCTACCAACTTGCGACCTTCTTGGTGATGTTTTTTGCAATCATCATGATGTACTCTGAAATCAACGGCACGACGTTTACGAATCACTATAACCGCCGCTCACTGCCGGTCAAGCTCAGTCAAGTGACGCAACCGTGGACCAAACTGAACAACGCCAAAATTTTGATCGTCGACCCGCAACAAGTTGAAGTGACCACTTATTATGCGGGCTATCTGGCAAACTATTATTTCTTCACCAATAATGCCAGTGGTCAGGCGCACTTCAGTAAATCGCCTCAACGATTTCGCAAATCCTTGCGTCAGTATGAGTACGTCGTCATCCCTAAATACGACCGTTCTTTCACACGCGGCGTTAAGCGGGCCTACCATCGACGCATTCGGACCGGCTTCTACCGGGTCACACGCAACCAGCTACGACCAGTGACGCGACATGAAATCCAGCGTTATCGGTAAGTTACCGAAAAACGGTATTGTCAGAAATGCTTCATATCAATAGGCATAAAAAACAACCCGAAGCCAACTGCATCCGTGATGCAAATTAGCTTCGAGCTGTTTTTTGATACACATACACGTGTCTAAACGGTTCACGCTGTTTTGAATTCACAACGCTTCGTTTCACGCCAATTACTCAGTTAGCGCCCGTTGCACATCGATCGTCTCCAATAAACTGACCGCGCAATCGGCCCCCTTGTTACCGCTCTTAAAACCAGCGCGGTCCATCGCCTGTTCAATGGTGTCAGTGGTCAATACGCCAAACATCACCGGCGTGTCGGTAGCCAGGCTGACGGACGCGACACCGGTGGTCACACCGCTACAAACGTAGTCAAAGTGCGCGGTCGCACCGCGAATGACAGCACCTAACGCAATCACACCATCGTAGCGCTTGGTGTTAATCATTTTCTGTACGGTCAGTGGGATTTCAAACGCCCCCGGCACCCAGGCAACATCAATATCATCCGCATTAACCCCGTGTTGTTGCAGGCTTTCTTGTGCGCCAGCCAGCAGTTGCTTGGTCACGAATTCATTGAACCGGGCCACGACGATGCCGACTTTGAGTCCTTGACCTGTGATTTGTCCCTTAAAAGTTGTCATTAGTTAACCTCCGTAAGTTTGAGTTCATGATGGAAACGATCCCGCTTCGTCTTGAGATAGGCATAATCGTGTTGATTGGCTGGAATTTCCAATGGCACGCGTTCGACGACTTTGATGCCTAATGCTTGCAGCTGCTTGACCTTGTCCGGATTGTTCGTGAGTAACCGCACCTTGGTCACGCCGAGTTGCCGTAACATAACAGCGGCAATGTCGTACCGACGCTCATCCGGTTTAAAACCGAGTTTAACGTTGGCATCATAGGTATCCGCACCTTGGTCTTGCAAGGCGTACGCCGCGATTTTATTTGCCAAGCCAATGCCGCGACCTTCTTGCCGTAAGTATAAACAAACCCCACGTTTGGCCTGACTGATTGTTCGCAGGGCTGCGTGTAATTGTGCGCCACAGTCACAGCGTTGTGACCCTAAGACATCACCCGTAAAACACTCGGAATGCAACCGCACTAGTACGGGTTCGTCCCCACTAATATCACCGGTTTGTAGTGCTAACGGTAATTCCGTGTGCCCCGGAACCTTGAAGCCCGTTAACTTAAACGCGCCGTCCTGAGTGGGTAGATCAACTGTCGGTGTTGTGTCAAGCTTGACCGCACCCGTTTGGATGGCGTATTGTAATAAATCTTCAATCGTAATCATTGGCATCTGCAGTCCTTCCGCCAATGATTTCAAATCGCGCCGGCGCGCCATTAAGCCGTTTTTCTTGACCACTTCACAGATGTAGGCAACGGGCGAACCACCGGCCAACTTGGCCAACGTCACCGCAGCTTCCGTATGACCGCGTCGTTCTAGTAAGCCACCGGCCCGTGCAATCAGTGGAAAAATATGGCTGGGATGATAAAAGTCAGTTGGTTGACTATCAGTTGAGGCCAACGCTTGAACCGTCTTGGCACGGTCGGCAGCAGAGATTCCCGTACTCGTCGTTCGATGGTCAGTTGAAACGGTGAAGGCAGTTCCAAATGCGTCACGTTCGCCAGTCATTGGTTTTAAGCCCAAGCGGGTCGCAATTGCTGGCGCTACCGGGACGCACAACAACCCCCGTGCTGAGGTAATCATGCGATTAACGGTCGCGGTAGTGGCTTTGGCGGCCAAACCGACCATGTCGCCCTCTGCTTCCCGTGTCTCATCATCAGCGACAATAATCAAATCACCGCGTTTTAATGCGGCCAAGGCTTGTTCAACTTTTGTCATCGTATCCATGTTAATGGCTCCCTTCTAAAACAACTTGCCGGGCTAAGTATTTGCCCAAAATATCGGTCTCCACATTCACCGTCTCGCCAATCTGTAACGCGCTGAGGGTCGTGACGTCTTGCGAATGCGGAATCAGATCAACTTCAAAGGTCGATGCAGTCACGGCTACAACGGTCAAGCTCACGCCATCAACCGCAATCGAGCCCTTAGGAACGACCAACGCTTGATAATCTGCTGGCAAACTAATCAATACTCGTAACGCGTGTTCATCTGGCACCAGCTCCTGAACCTGACCACAATAGTCGACATGCCCCTGAACAATGTGTCCGTCCAGGCGGCCATTGACCTGCAGTGCCCGTTCCAAATTAACTTGAGCCCCCACGCTCATCTGGCCCAGATTCGTCCGGCGCGTTGTTTCGGGCATGACCGCAACGCTGAATGCATCCGGCTGTAGCGCCGTTACCGTCAAACAAATCCCATTGACCGCCACACTATCTCCAATTTTAAGTGTGGGTGTCACGATCGTCGGCGCAGTAATCGTGAGCGTCATCTCTAATGCGTCACGCTGGCACTGGCTGACGCGACCTTTGGCTTGTACAATTCCTGAAAACATTTACTCGACTCCCTTTCGCACGGCGCGTAGCCGCAAATCTGTTCCCAACCACTTCAATGTCGGTTGCTCAAACGCCAGCTGTTCGGTTGGTACCGCTCCCATTACTGCTGGCAAACCGGCACCGCCAATCATTGTGGGTGCGATATAGCTGACCCATTCATCAATCAAATTCGCTGCAACGAAATCCGCTTGCAGGTGCGCACCACCTTCGACCAATAACGACTGCCATCCGTGTTGAAGGCATAATTCGCTGATTGCCGCCGGTGTCCAATCACCAATTCGTACTTCCACGTTTGGTAACGCCTGTAATGACGCATCACTGGCGCTCGCCTGGCGACACAAAAGCCAAGTCTCACCAGTGGTTTCTTGTAGTATTCGCCGGTCACGCGCCACGGCACTGGTATTCAGTACAATCAGTCGAACTGGCGGATGGGACACCGCGAGTAAGCGGACGGTCAGTTGCGGATCATCGATCGTCAGAGTGCGTTCACCAATCAAAAGTGCTTGAAATTGCGAACGCAACCGTTGACTGTCGGCATAACTGGCCTGATTAGAAATCAACGTCCGCGCGTCCCCAGCGGCATTGGTCTTACCATCCAGACTCATCGCAGTCTTGAGCGTCACCCACGGCCGCTGATGCGTATAAAAATGATTGTAGTGCGGATTCAACGCTCGTACTTCCTTTGCCAGACAACCCGTGACGACCGCCACGTCATGATCCAACAAATACTGACGGCCCTTGCCACCGACAACTGGATGGGGGTCCAACTGACCAATCACCACTTTACGAATTCCAGCTTGAACGATGCGCTCACAGCACGGCGGGGTCTTGCCATAATGCGAACAAGGTTCAAGCGTGACCACCAGTGTCGCATTCTTCGCCTGTTCCGATGTCACTTGCCGTAAAACGTCAACTTCAGCGTGGTCACCACCAAAATAATGATGATAGCCTTGTGCTAAGACTTGGCCATCCTTGACTAGTACCGCACCAACTTGCGGATTTTGATAAGTCGCAACTCCCGCCTTTTTCGCCTGAGTGATGGCGAGTTGCATCCAATCAGTTAACATTGCTTCACCTCCGATAGAATATAAAACACCCGACTATCAAAATTCGATAATCGGGTGTGAGTGTTCGCTAAATAGATTTCACCAGTAGGGTCCAGCTAAATAGACCTTAATAAAGGTCATGAATAGCTACTACTGCCTAGTAAAATCAAGCCATTTTTCTTCTCCCATCCAGACTATACTGTCGGTCCCAGACTTGCACTGGGTCCACCGCGCGCACGCGGGTCACGGACTTCAACATACGTTGTTACCGTCGGTCGGGAATTGCACCCTGCCCCGAAGAAATCGTATTCAGTTTTCACTTTTTATAAAAACACTTTCTGAACAAATTGTCAAATCGTCACTTTAATTTCGACCCACCGACTGCTGTGTTAAACTTTCAATAAATTTATCGATACTTGCTTATAAAGTATAACTATTTTCAGAAATTTTTACGCATTTTTATGTAAAATTGAGACTTTTGAATGTTAGTCTGATGATATTTCTAGTATCGGAGTTGGGTTAAATGGGACAACCAAAAATGCACAATCGCCAAACTAGTCGGTGGCCAGTCGCCATCCTTTCAGGGCTGCTATCCATGATGATTATTGGGGTCGTCTTTGGGTACTACCACATTACGCCCTTTGGCAACCATAATTTGCTGATAAGTGATATGGGTGGTCAATACTTATCGTTTTTCACCGCCTATCGTCATGCAATTCTTGCACATTCTTTTCAAGCCTATTCATTTTCACAGTCAATCGGTGGTAACGCCTTACCAAATATCGCGTATTATTTATTAAGCCCCTTCAACTTATTAATTTTATTTTTTCCAGCGGCCCATTTACCGACCGCTTTGAGTTTGCTCATCATCGTTAAAATCGGTGCGATTGGCATCAGTATGACCTGGTTTTTGCAAACACATTTCAATACACGGCACTGGTCCACGGCCATTTTTGGAACGGCCTTTAGCTGCTGCGGATTCGTCGCACTCAATTATTTCACGGTGATGTGGTTAGATGCCTTGATCTGGCTGCCACTAGTCATTATGGGCCTGGACCGCTTGATTGCGACCGGACACGGCGGACAATTCTTCGGTTGGTTCTGGCTCAGCATCGTCACCAATTATTATTTAGGTTATATGACCGGCCTGTTCGTCGGTTACTACTTCATTTATCAATTGTTTGAAACTAAACCAGCCGGTGAGTGCATCTGGCAGACGATTCGCACTCAGTCGACCTTGATTTGGCATTTTATCTTGACGACCCTGTTGTGTGGCTTGAGTACGATGTTTCTGCTCATTCCGACTGGGCTGGGCATGCTGACAACGGCCAAAACGGCGGTCAAGCCTTCCAGTTACTTGCCGGTTTTGCAAATCGGCTGGAAAACGCTCAGTCAGCTTGGGATTGGCGCCGCTAATTTCACGACTCGCCTGGCCCACGCACCAACGCTGTTCACTAGCACGCTAGTTTTACTGCTCGCAGGGTGCTTCTTCGTCCACCCGCAACTATCGCGAGCACACAAATGGCATGACTTTGGTCTGTTACTGGCCTTATTTTTAAGCATGGCAATTCGGACACTCGATACGATCTGGCACATGTTTCAAACGCCCGCCGGCTTTCCATACCGGAACGCCTTCTTCTTCAGCTTTGCACTCATCATGATGGCTTTTGAGGCCTGGCAAGCCGGTCCCCGTCAGGTCGCGCCTGTCTGGAAATGGGGGTTGCCGATTGGACTGATGGTGGCCCTGATTTTAGGCTGGTGGGGCCAACGCGGCGGACATCATCCACTGGCAACTAGCACCTTACTCTTGAGCTTAGCTGCGGTCATCTTAACTGCCAGCTGTCTATTTTTGACGGCCAAACGTTGGCAGGTACTAGGTCTCACTGGAATCACGGCACTAGAACTGGGCCTCAATAGCAAGTTGATGATGGCCCATAGTCCGTTCGGCAATCAGGCCAAATACGTGGCAGCCTATCGCATTGAAGACCGGCAGATGCGCTCAGTCAGCGACCCGGATGGCCAACTCTACCGCGTTGAAAGTCGCAATACACTCATTAACCAAGCCTATAATGCCAGTAGCCATTACCGTAATTACAACGATCCACTGTTATTCAACTTTCACGACATCAGCTACTACAGTTCGACGTTTGCCAATCAAACTCGCTTGATGTTGAAGTCACTGGGATTATTTTCTAAAAACGCTCGCCGTGTCAGTTCTGAAGGTCTGAATCCCGTGACTGATTTATTACTGGCGATCAAATACGACGTCCAGCTCAACGCTGTTGGCCAAGCAACCATCAACTCGCGTAGTCAAAACGGCTTAGGCTTTGCAGTACCGAACGCCTTCACACAGGTTAAACTGCGGCAAAACAGTGCGCTTATCAATCAAGAGCGTATCTTGCAAAGCCTGCAACCTAGCGCCACAGCCTACTTTGGCCAAGCTGTTCGGCTGGCTGATCACGTCAGTTATGATGCCATGGCACCGACCTTTCCTTACCGCCATACGATTAAGCTCCGCGTGACCCGGACTGGTTATCTGTACTACAACGATACGTTAGGTCAGTCGAAATTCACGACCATGCGCGTTAACGGCCACCTGGTTCCGACAAAGTTCAACGCCAATGGGGATATCGTGTTGCGTTCCTTAGGCTACTTCGACAAGGATAGCCTCGTCACCCTGACTGTCAAACGTACGCGCACTAGCCTTGGCTCCCACGTCCACCTCGCCAGTCTCGATCGGGCCAAGTTTAATTCAATTAAGCATCGACTTCGTGCCAGTCGCTTCGTCCCAACTTATCACGTCGCTGGACTGCACACCATTGTCAGTGGCACCGTCACGGCAACCCACCAACAACGGTGGTGCTACATTGCGATTCCGGCCGATCAAGGTTGGGCGGCGACTGTGAATGGGGCTAAAGTTCGAACGCGCACCGTCATCGGCGGCATGCTGGCGGTTCCAATTCATGCCGGCCACAACCACATCCGTCTGATTTATCATGTTCCTGGGCTAAAATTCGGGGCTTTGATTTCACTGCTTAGCTGGCTTAGCTTTCTGACCTGGACAATTTGGAATCGGCGCCGATTACGTGACATCACTCATTAAAGATGGACGATTGAAACGACCGCACTGCTAATGATGAACCATCGGCAGTGCGGTCGTTTACTGTGTTTATAAAGTTGTCGCATGAACACGCGTTGTGCTGCTATTCTTTAGCACTAAAGATGATTAAATCATGCCATTTTCTAAATTCAAGTGCTGCCAGCTGCGACCCGCTGGAAACAGTGCGGGTTAGCGTAAACCTGCTGTTGTAACGACGTCCTACACCGGCTTCCAGGCATTCTGGGCAATGGCCGGAACATGGTGGACACAGATTTAAGCCGACAGCCCACGTCTTAAATACTGGTCTTTCACTAACCAAGCACAAGACGCTTGCTAAGTGAAATTTCACCATTGGGCCTTGCCCAGAATACCTTCCAGCCGGGATGGTATTCGAAAGGCGGACATGTGCGGACCCAACTTTTTGTAGAATAGGCCGTTGGTTCCGTGATACAGGGCCGTTCAACTGTCAGACTAGTTTTAACAGTGGCCAAGTATCCTGACCCATGATTTAATACTTCGAACACGCGGCTTGACTGAACTTGTCAGAACTTTCGCTAGTCGTCGGAGATAATAAAGTTTTGAATTCTGGGCGCAGGCAATTTTATCGACTAAATCCGAGGCCAGCTGCCATTGAAGTTAGTGGCATTAAGATGAATGACTAATATTCAGCTGAACTTTTCAGCAATTAAATGCCATATGTCATCACCGATACTGATTCAGAGCTTCTTGAAGGGCCAGCCACCTAATATTCAGTGGTCAATTGCACCCAGATAGGTGGCCGTTCATCTGCCATTCGAGCGGCTTCCCGACTGTAGGGGCCGGCTGACAATGCTCAAGGGCGAAATTCTTCTTGTCCGGGTGGTCTTCTCGGGCTAGAAGAAGACTCGTATTTGAAATTGCGCAGTGATTTTCTGCGTGAGTTCAAATCGATGTCCGCCCTGTTCCAGCGTTGTCAGCCGGCCCCGGAAGTCGGACTAGGGCGCGCATCGGCTGACGAACAGGAATCCACCAACTGGCATGATTTAATCATGATTCATGACAGATTAACCAACACAACGCGTACCAAATACTTAGGCCTATCAGACAAGCGTTTTTGTTCATCGGCCAGGCTTGCTATCAACTTAGCTAGTCAGTAACGATAAAACCGCTGCAATTACTCACGTGCAAACTTTTGCTTGTTCGTAGATAAATACTCAATTGACCAACTAGTGGCGGCCCAGGCAATTGCGATAACCACGAGACAGGCCTTACCAGTCGTTAGTGTTGCTGGCTGCTGATAGTGTTGCTTAACGGCATATTGCAAGTACTGTTTAGATTTGGCTGTCACTTGGCCAGTAAGTGGGCTGTAATTAGCCGTTACGACGCCATACCGAACGGCGCGCTTGCCCTGGTTTTTGATCGTCAACTGTAACTGGCCGGCAGCCGTCACCGGGTACGTCAAATTTTTCAATTGATCAGGCGTTCCAGTCCAGCGTTTAATCGTCCGCTTGCCCTTCGCCAAAGTAATGGTCACCGGCTGTTGCGACTTGTCAGGCTGCAATTGAATGGTATTACTCGGGCCACTGGCTTGAAGTGCAGACTTAAGCACTTGATGGGGTCGAATCGCCTGCTTCATTGTGACCACGTAAGTCCCATTGCCTTGACTCCCGCGCAAGACATCGTTGACTCGTGTCGACTGACTGGTTTGCCACAAGCTGATTAGACTGACTGCAGCAAGCGTTGCCGTCAACCACCTTAACCGATGACGCATCGACACTGAAAACTGCCAGTCGGGAATTTCGCGACCGCCCATCAGACTTAGTAGCATCAGGCCCGGCAATAGTGGCAACGCATAGCGTCCTTCGACTTCCCAAAAGCCAACGTGAAAAATCGTCAGCCCCAGAATGGTCAACGCCAGAAACGTCACGGGCCAGTCACGCCGTTGCAACAATGCCACAATGGCTTGCACTAACATCACTAAATAAATCGTCTGAGTCATCAACACCAGCCAAAATTGACATTGCCGCTGATGATTCCAATACCAACGGGGCACGCGAATCCACTGCGTCGTCAGTTTAAAGCTATCAAAGTCACCAGTCGCCCAAAACACCCGCAGCTTTTTTAGCAAATGAACCAATGTCCCAGTCACGCCCATGTGTTGCAGCCGCTGCTGAATCATTTGCTGAGCCTGTTGTTGTTTGGCCTTAGCAGTCGGTTGCTGGTTTACTAGGGCAAAATCATCATGGCGGTATTGGCCGTCACTCTTCGGATTTAAACTCATGGCGATCCAACTCGTGGCTGGTAGCGCTGCATTAGGCTGCCGTTGATAGCCAGCCTGATGTTGGGCCTGTTGCATCACTGCCACCATTAATAGCAACGTCACCGCAAGACTCATCAGCCAACCAAATAATTGTCGACCAGACCACCGCCACTGCCGCCATACAATCCCACCAATCATGACGAGTGCAAACCACAACACAATCAGGTTAGTTTTTATCATCACGCCGGTCGCTACCAGCAGGCCATCAATCAACCAGAGACCCCCGCGCCGCCACCCACCGACCTGTTGACTAAGTGTGAGTATGGCCAAGCTGTCTAGCATTAGTGGTAGCACGAGCACGTCGGTGTAAGCAAACAACCCGTATGCGGCCACTGGCACGCTAACCAACCATAAGCCGACCAAGCCCAGCGCGCCCGGTTGCCAGTATCGCCACCGTTTGAGCAAGTATAAGCCGCTCACAAGTGCTGTATCGGCCCATAAAAAGCGCAAGCCGTTCATGAAGACCCAGGGCGTCTCTGTCAAATGCAGCAGTGGTTTGAGCACCGCCGCTTCTAGTAGCGTCATATTAACGTTATTCGGATAAATCATAAAATAGTGTTGCCACTGATGGCCGCCACTAGCGAGAACAAGTGCCTGCTGACGGACATAGAAGGCATCTGCCCGCGCAACATCCACAAAGTTAACCGCCAGCCAGCCCTGAACGACCACCACTAAACCAATCGCGCCGAGCACCAACCAGTGGTACTGTTTCGCTGACAATTGACGAACGATTTGCCGGCCCGCATTTAGGCATACGAGCAAGCCGAGAACTAACGCCAATTGCACCAGTGGCGAAGCCCAGTCCGGGTTACCGAAGAACCGAATCGGTTGTAACCACGCCAAGCCAATTGCAACGACTAACACCGCAGCCGCGAGCCAGTTGATACCTTTAACGATGAGTTTCATACGTGCACCCGCTGTGAATCGAGCAATGCTGGCTGTTGAGTGACGGTATAATCATCGGTCTCAATAATATACCGCGGACGGTGTTTGACCTCCGCAAAAATTTTGCCCACATATTCACCAACCACACTGATTCCAATTAATTGCATGCCGCCTAAGAACCATAAACTCGTCATCAGTGAAGACCAGCCGCTAATGGCCGTTCCCAGCAACCCTTGAATAACCGCATACACCATCATCAGTAAGCTACCGCCACTGATCAACACGCCTAGCATCAAAATCACCTTGATGGGCGCGATGGAAAACGACGTGATACCGTCAAACGCAAACGACAGCATTTTGCGCAGTGGATACTTAGAAACCCCCGCAAACCGCGGACGCCGGCGATAATAAAGTTTGGTCGTCGGAAAACCGAGTTGTGGCACAATGCCCCGTAAAAATAAATTGGTTTCCTGATAGCTAAGTAGCGCCCGCACCGCTCGCTGACTCAATAAACGGAAATCGGCGTGGTCGGGCACCAACTGGACACCGATGCGATTCATCAAACCGTAAAAGCGTTCAGCCGTCCACCGCTTGAAATGAGAATCACTACTGCGATCATTGCGAACGCCTAAGACGACATCGCTACCAGCATGAAACCGCGCGACCATTTCCGGAATCACTTGCGGATCATCTTGCAAATCCGCGTCAATAGTAATCATCATATCAGAAGTTGGACAGGCCGTTTTCATCCCAGCCATCAACGCATTCTGATGACCAAAATTACGACTGAACTTGATACCGGTCACGACTGGTAATTGCGTTTCGAGTTCTTTGACCAAGGCCCAAGTTGCATCCTGACTGCCATCATCTACAAATAGCAATTTACTTTCTGAATTGACTTGTTTATGCTGAATCAACCCCATCAGAATCTCTGCCAAAACGTGCGCTGATTTGGGCAAAACTGCTTCCTCATTGTAACAAGGCACAATAATCGTTAACCGTGGACTTCGCATGCTAATTCCCCCAATATTACTTTGCTTATTTCCTAACATCACTAATCAAATATTCAGCAACGACATCCTCGCAATCGACACTAGCTGCCACCGATTTCACAAACTCGAGGACACCGTATTTGAACCCAGGTGACTGATTATTTGTGTATCCCCAAATACACTGACTTCATTGATGATACTCGCCCGGCAACCGGTCTGGTATCAGATTTAACAACCACGAACGATTCTTCTAGCTACCACCGTGTTGACTGTCATCGCTATTAATCAGGCGAATTTTGAGTATGAATTCACGCCATCAAAAATGAGATTGACCTGCTGATAATGCTGACTACCATTCACGGTCGATAGTTCAGATTGATGGTACCAATATCCAATCGGTAATTCAAATAAACCAGCAATTTTCAGGCCGTACATTAACAAATTATCCGAACATAGTGGCTCACTAAGAACTAAATCTACCAATTTTGCATGGTTACTAACGGGACTCATCTGGCGCATTTTGAACAAAAAATGGCGCTTACTTGCAATTCAATCTGCAAGTAAACGCCATATCTTCAGTTCTTTTGATGGTTTACCAATGCGCGCCAATCGTCTGTTGCCAGGTGAAGTACTTGGTGCCCTTCGTCAAGGCTTCAAACTGTGCGGTCGTCAAGTTCAGCCAGTCTAAATCACTGGTGGCTAATTGTAACGAATCAGTTAAGTGGAGTTGATAGTCTTTAATCCACGCAATCAGTGGTTCAATCACTGCCAGATCAGTGTTTAACAGTTGATAGCTAGCGCTGGGTGTCATCAGCGTCACCGCCAATGTATACCGGGCTTTCATCCGCACGCCATTGCCTAACTGCCGCACGATTGACCGGTATAGCCCTAGTTGGACGTCCGTAATCGCGGCTGACGTCGGTGCAAGCGTCTGAAACACCTGACCACGTTCGTCTGCCAAACTCAGCCGACTCGGCGTGATCGTCAAGCGCCCGTGTGCAGCCGCGCCTTCGTTTAACGCCTTGAGGATAAAAGGCGTCTTCTTACGCGCAGTAGAATATTTATGGTCATTTAACACGATCGTCATGTAGGCTGGCTGATGGGTAATATTGCCGGCGATATTCGTGACCGCAACTGGCATTGGTTTTTGCATGTGATAATCTCCCCCGTTCAATTCGGTACTTCTAGGTCGATTATACACTAACGCCTGGCCGTTGTTGCAGGTGATTCCATGCGCGGGTAAAACTCAACTATTCCGTCACTGCAGTCTCGTGGTCAGCGAGTGCATTTGCTGCCGCGATTCGACCGAATGTAAAGATATCGCTAAGTGAATTACCACCCAAGCGGTTACCAGCGTGAATCCCACCGGCAACTTCTCCGGCTGCGTATAACCCATCGATTGGTTGACCCTGGTGATCAAGGACGTGTGCGCCGGTATCAATCTTCAAGCCACCCATCGTATGATGCGTCGCTGGCTTCCGTGGGGTCGCATAGAATGGCGCAACCTCCACTTTCAAATCAAAAGCAGTCTTGTGGAACTCTGGATCCGAACCCGCATCAACATAATGGTTGTAATCGCTGATAGTCTTCGTTAACACATCAGGGTCAACCTTAATCTGTTCAGCCAGTTCAGCCAACGTGTTTGCCCGGAATAGCGTCCCGTCGGCAACTTGTTGGTCAATCTTGGCCTGACTCGTGTTGTAAGCAGTCTTCTTAATAGCCTCATCCGCAATCAAGTAGAACAAGCTCCCGTTATCGATGGCGGCTTGCGTCAATTCATCACGACTACCGTATTCATTCACGAATCGTTTACCTTGTTGATTGACCATCACAAAGTTAGCCGGTGGCACTTGCAGTCCGGTGAACAGTTCACCGGTATTCGGGTCAGAAACGGGCATCATTTGTGAAAAGCCCATGCCGACCAGGTCCGCACCAACGCTCGTCCCTAAACGAATCCCGTCACCGGTCATGGCTGGCGAATTGGTCGTTTTGACATCGTCGTCGATGGCCGTCCAGTAGGTATTGTACTTTTGTAACATTTTAGTATTGGCCGCAAAACCACCTGAAGCGAGAATCACCGCATCCGCATGCACGATGATCTGTTCGTGGTCAGCGTTGGTCGCAACGCCCCCGCGGACTTGACCATCCGTCACTAACAGTTTCTGAACGGGCGTTTCCGTCATGATCGTCCCACCTTGTTTTTCAACGAAATCTTTCAAGGTTTGAATATAGGCAAAACCGAGGTCGCCCATCGGTTTATGACCGCGCCGCCAGATCGCACCAACTGGCATCGTGACCTGTGTTTCATCAAATTTGACGCCGATTGACTTGAGCCATTTGACCGAATCCAGTGCATTATCAGTCAATTCTTTGACCAAATCATACTGACCATAAATTTGTTGGCCATTCAAATCGGTCCGCTTCCCACCCAGGTAAGTCTGAATGCGGTGTAGCAGTGTGGAATCAAACAAGGTCCCCGTCTGGTCGGCATTATCCGCTAAGTACGTCTTGATTTGTTGCTTAAGCGTGCGGAAATCGGCCCGATATTCAGGCGCAATTTGGGCTTCATCCAATTCAGTCAATTCTTGTAGCGACTTTTTTTCGCCTGGCAAAGCAGCAAATTGCCGTTGCCAGTCTGGGTCAGCGGCGTTCATTGGCCCACCAGCTCGAACGGTGTTACCACCAACCGCTGGGAACTTTTCCAAGACTAATGCTTGATGACCAGCTTGCAAGACCTTGGCCGCGGCCGTCAAACCAGCGCCACCCGCACCAACGACGACCACATCCGTCGTGACTTCGGTAACTTTGGGCTTAACTGCGGCTTTAGTCGCGCGGCGTTTCTTCAATTCATCAGGATTAGCGCCCGCTTCTTTGACGGCGCGAGCCACCCCATCGATCACCCCATGACTGGTAATTGAGGCGCCAGAAATTGCATCGACTGCCAACGTTTGACCGTCGATAATTTCCTTAGGAATCCGTTCGAAGGCGACATCCGCGATCCCCTTAGTTTCACTACTAGTATCGATTTCGATGTCTTCGATTCGGTCTGCCGACAACGTGACCCGCATTGGTAATTCGCCATTATGGCCAGTCGCGGTCACTTCATACGTCCCAGGATTAAAACTCAGGGCTTCCGGTGCGTTCATTTCAGCCACGATTTCCGCAAATTTTTGGAACTTGGCAAAACAGCTATCCAAGAAGTCAATCGTCCCTTGAACCTTTAAATTTCCCTGGTCATCAAACGCGGTTGGAGCGCGACCTAACAGAAATTCAGAACCTGGCATGACACTGGCATTAACGCCGGGTGCATCAAGTACCTGGCGCAAATGTAACTGGGCACGGGATGAACCTTGAACACTATAGGAAGCGCCGACAATCATCACCGCTTGCCCGTCAAATGGGTGAATTTTGAACGATAACCATTCAATAATGCTTTTAAGCGCGGAAGGAATCGAATGATTGTGTTCTGGAGAGGCAATGATCACCCCATCCGCTGCTTCGATTTTAGTCGCAAACTGCTGAATGACATCACTGTCCGTTTGGTCATTGGACTCGTCAAACATCGGTACATCCGTTAATTCGAGAATTTCAATCTCAGCCTGGTCCGCAAAGTGCCGTTGCATGAATTCTAGTAACATCCGATTATATGAGTGGGGGGCATTCGTCCCCACAATTCCAACAAATTTCATTTGGCTATTCCTCCCCAGTGACTTGTTTCCATGAAAATTGCTTACTCTTTTCAAAAAATTGACTGGACGGCATAATCTTGGTCGTCAAATCGGCAAAGTCTACGAACTCATCAAACGCGTTGTCCAGTTCTTGGACTTTGTCGGGATACGTCAAATTACCTTGGTCATCGAAGGCTTGCAAGGACCGACCGAGCAAGTATTCAACGTTCGGCATGACCAACGCCTTCAGTTCAGGCGCTTCTAAGATTTGCCGCAAATGGGCCTGTGCGCGTGACGTTCCTAGTGAGCCATTCGAAGCACCGACGATCATGACCGGCTTATTGATCAGGGGTCGCGTCGTGTATGACAACCATTCAATCGCACTCTTCAAAACGGCGGGAATCGAATGATCATATTCAGGGGTCGCAAAAATCACCCCATCCGCGGCGTTGATCTTATCGGAAAGCTGTTGTACAGTGCTTGGCGCGGTCCGGTCATCCGGTTCGTTAAACGCCGGTAAATCTTTTATTTCACAAATTTCAATCGTGGCTTGTTGTTCAAAATGACGTTGCATGTATTGCAATAACTGACGGTTCGTTGATTGGGTCGCATTAGTGCCGACAATCCCGACAAACTTCATAATATCAGTTCCTTCCATCGTAACTTGTAAGTGGTATTTTATCCGGTCAATGCCTCGAATCAGTTGAGCTTGACCGATTGCTTATACTGATTAGTTTAAATGAAAGCGCCATGCTTGTGAAATATTTATTTATCTATCGCGTTATAACAAATTTACTATAACCAACATTCGCGGTAAACTTAAGACACCTTAGACGCCCCTTTTAGTCAGCCACACGTCCTGAAAAAATGGTCACCAGTGACGGTGCGGGTTGCAATCGGCGTCCTCATTTTTTCGAAAGGAAGGTGTCCATTTGCCAAAAACTGACTCCAGCGAGATGCGCCGCTTTTTGGACGTCCTCTTAAAACATGGCAACTTTACCCGGGCTGCCCGCGACCTATACATCTCTCAGCCTTACCTGACACAAAGCATTCGCAACGTTGAAAAAACACTCGGTGTCAAAATCATCAACCGTGATGTCAGTCCACTTCGACTAACGCCAGCCGGTCGGACCTACTACCAGTATTTGACGGCGTTGGAAAATGACAAGGCCGCTTTTACCAAGCAACTACGCCAATATACGCATGCAGACCAAGTCGTGCTACGATTGGGCATCTTACCTAGTTTGGGGAACTACTTGCTGCCGTTGTTTTTGCCCGCTTTTCTGAAGGCGCACCCCACCACAAAGATTGAATTAACCGAGGATATTTTGGCCCGCAACGAGCAACGGGTGTTACGGGGTGAACTCGACTTTTTGATTGGTCAAAATCCAGAGACGATCGCCCCCGGTTTAGATAGCTTCGACCGCGGCCGCGATGGCTATTACGCCATTATTCCCAACACGGTCACTTGGTATCAACCGCATCAGGCCTATTTAAACCCCGGCGCACTCACCACCCAGGACTTGCTACAAGCCCCACTCGTGCTCTCGCCCCACGGTTCTTCAATTCGGCGCCAAGTTGATTATTTGCTGCAAAAATACAACGTGTCGCCCAATATCGTCATTGAAAGCACCAGTACGGCCACCATCACGAAGCTCGCCACAGCTGGACTGGGCGTGACATTTCTCCCAGACAGCGTGCACACCCGTCCGGACCCCGAACGTTACAATCTACTGCCACTACCGCAAGACTTGCTGTCACTGAATTACTTTATCGCATACCCATCAGGCCACCAGCTCAACAAGGTGGAAAAAGACTTGGTCACGATATTCTTAACACAACTCGAAGCGGACTTGGCGCAGTCGTCGACGATTCCATAGGCGTTACGGTTGCTCTGATATAGTTAATGGTCGTGGGTTGGACGAGTAACAACTTTAAATAATCACCTGAATTTTAAATCAATTAAATATGAGTTAAAAACGAGTTATCACGGCATTTAGGAGTCAACTGCTGGATAACTCGTTTTTGATTTTAATAAGCAGAGACCTGCTCAACTAACGTGACGTTCTAATTGCAACTCACGGTTACCAGATTTACACTTTAAATGACCTCAATTCGATCAAAATAACACTTTAAGTGATGGTGTTTCAAACCAGGCCCCGTCCTTTCTCATCAGTGGTCAGGTGGTCATCATCGCCGTTCAAATCTTTCAGCCAACTAAATTATCCGACTAAACGAAGCGCCAAACATGAAACGTAAACTTTTCCGGGTTATTGGGACCCTACTAGCTTGTATGGGCGTTATGATGCTAACCACCAGTCAACGCTTGTCGTCCCACTTTGACGCCCGACCCGCAATCGCTGCGATGACGCGTCGGGGGATCATCAATGACCGAGCGAGTTGGCAAACCATCCGCGCACAAACTGACGACGGACGCCAAATTACCTCGGTCACACAATTGAGCCGCTTGCTTCAACGCGCAAATCGGCATTCGTTCGCTGTTAGCAACATCCAGCAGGTCGAGCACCATCAATTACCGCGTCTCGTCACGGAGCATCGATTGAAATTCATCAACGTGCCGGGCTTCTTTAGTCAGCGTCGAGCCATCCAAAAACAATATTGGCAACGCCTACAAGCCCTGCTAAAACAAACCAGTCCCGCATCTCAACTAATTTTGAACTTTGCCAGCAATACGGGTGGCCTTGCAGAACCGATGATTGCCGGTTTGGCCGCGATCATCCCCGATGGCACGCTCTACACCGGTCTCGACAATCACGGCCGAGCCTTTCCACGAACCCTGCACCACGGGCACCTATCTGATAGTTTAGGACAAGAATCTCTGACGTTCCAACCTCCTAAACGGCTCTATTTTAAACACATTACCGTCATTGTCGGCGAACAGACCGCCAGCGCCGCGGAAATCACGCTTATGGCGCTGAAACGTAACCCTCACGTGACATTAGTCGGACATCCGACTGCCGGCTATACGAGTCTGAATAGTGGCGTCTACCTGAATACCGGGGCCGCTGCCGTTTTGACGATTGGCACCCTCAAGTCGACCGTCAAAATTCACGGTCAGCAATTGTTTAACAATCAGCCCCTCATCCCAGATGTGACCACGCTTTATCAGCCACTAGCGCCGACTCGGACTGGCCATCATCGGCAGTCAGCGCATTTGGATCCGGATTTCATCTCGGAATTACAAACGATTGCCCGCTCCCAAGGCAGCCAGTAAGTGGGCACGTTTTGTTCACGTCACTCACGATGGATAACCGTTGGCTGTTCTCAGTCATCAAATCGCACTGTTATTGCGACCATCGCGCCTGGTCCCCGTTTCGGCCCGGCCCTAAAACGCCGACTCATTTAAAATAATTAAAAAAGACCGCAGCCCAGCCTAATTGCCGAGTCCGCGGTCACCGATATACATCAGTCATTAATAAAAACTAGGCTAAAAAATCAACCGGCGAATTTGCCGCCAGCCCCAGATTCCAATGGTAATCACAATCGCGGTGATCAACCACGCCACTAAGACGATGCCAACACTGACCATCGCACCTAACGCCTGATTGGACATGCCAACAGCGGCTAGACCTGGAACGCTCTCTGGCCGAAACATGCCATACGCGATTAAGCGTACCGCAATCAAAACCGTGCTGTAGCTCGCGCCCAATTTCCAGGCTGGCTGTTCTTGCGACTCGTCATCATCGTCTTCATCATTGAATTCAGCATCAAAATGCCGCGCCCATTGTTCAGTATTCGCCGGTTGTGCTAAATCCCAATGTTGCCATGCATAGACCCAATTTCGCTCAGTCTCTTCGTTGAGTTTGCCATCGAGTGTTCGCTGCGTCAGCTTGTTTTGCAGCGTCACCTTCGCTGTCAGGTCGCCATCCCATTCTGCTTGGTCCAACAATTGCAAGGCTAGTGAGAGTCCTTCCACGAGTGTAATGGCCTGGGGATCAACATCGCTAGCGTCCACGATTTGTTGCCATTGTGCATCCAATTCAGCGTCACCCGACACCTGCCACGACTCTAAGGCGTTTAGCAAAGAATAAATATCAAACGGATCATCTTTCAAGTTATACCGCGAGATGAATACCCACACGACTGCCCGTAACTGACGCATCGTCAAGGTCTGAGGCGCACCCTCGGGATGCATGCTTTGACGATGTCGTTGCCAAATCTGCCACCCGGCGCCGGTCACCTGAACAGCCGCGCGAGTCCCAAGTAAACGCAGGTACTCGTCATTGGCTTGTCTTTGCAAAAAGGCATTCATCGCCGCATAGGCTTGCACATTTTCTAATTGGCGTTCAGGACGGACCGAAGTTGGCAAGACGACTTCTGATGCGTCATCGGTTGTTACTGAAGTATTCTCAACATCCGACGTCGGCTTGAGCACTTCAGTGACCGGCCGTTGCCAGTCGGCCCAATAGGCATCATCTTCACTCGGAGTGCCAACCGCCCCCGCCTGCATCTGATTCAGCAGATCCTCGACAGATTCATTCATTTCATCCAAGTCATACTCATCTTCTAGGCCAAGATAATCATCGTTCACCCAGCTGTCGGCCAGCCAGTAAAACGTCGTTAAATAGGCTTCGTGTTCAGTCATCATTTCCCGTAATTCCCCTTATTTTGTTTTCAACTATTACTTAGTTAGGTCCGCAATTCTCGCTGTGTGCGATTGCCAGTTGTTAGCTGCTTACAGCCCACCATTCCGCGGGTCAAACTTGAACCGCACGATAGAGTCCCCCTGATGGACAAGTCAAATTGGGCTAATATCTGAGGCCAGCAAGCACCAATCAGTTGGTAAACTTGCCAATTGCACATAACGCACCAATTAATCAACCATTTCACGAACCAAATAGCCTGATAATCGTTGAGTCCCATAACTAATAACTCGTAATAACTTATCATGTTAGCTTAGGAATTACAATAAAAATTTTTATAATCGTGATTTCACCTCCAAAAAAGCGCCCCCAATCAATGCCACATCTGAGGCACCATTTCAGCTTCAATTGATGTTAATCACATACTAGCCACACGACTTGCCTTGTTTCAGGTGAGTGCGAATCGTCACGATTGCCGGTTATTTTGGCAAATAATTGTCTTTTCTCCAGCAACTGACTTGCATTAAAGTACACTTTAACAGTTATGATGAAAGCAACCTCAGATTTTAACCATGAATGGAGCGAACTTTAACATGAATAAACCTTACATTATTTGCCACATGATGACCTCAGTCGATGGTCGTATCGACTGCAACATGACTGCCCAACTTCGCGGCGTTGAAGACTATAACGCTAGTCTAGTAGCGCTGGATGCGCCCAGCCGTTTGAGTGGACGAATCACTGGTCAATTGGAATTAGCAGCGGGGCCTTTCAAAGCGACAAACGCGCAGGCAATCGGTCACGAAGCTTTTCAGAAAAATCGTGAAGCAGCTGGCTATGAGATTGTTGTTGATACGCATGGCACCTTACGCTGGCACGATGATCGTAATGCTAGTCGACCGCACCTTTTAATCGTCAGCACATCCGCCCCTCAAGAATATGTCGATTATCTTGATTCCAAGCACATCTCTTGGATTGCGACGGGTGAAACTAAAATTGACTTGAAGCGCGCCATGGCCGTAGTGGCAGACGAGTTTAACGTGCGACGGCTCGCAGTCGTTGGCGGCGGTCACATCGATGGCTCGATGCTTGAAGCCGGATTAATCGACGAAGTGAGCCTGCTCATTGGGGCTGGTGTTGATGGCCGTGCGGGGCAAACCGCTGTGTTTGATGGGTTGACTAAGAGTGACCAACCAATCAGCTTACACCTCAAAAGTGTTCAGCAGTTTGACTCCGATGCCGTTTGGCTCAAGTATTCAGTCGACTAACCGTATTGACGTACGCTGAACGTCATCATATTTAAATGTCAGTATGCCACAAAAAAAGCGGCTTCCCAGATTTTTAAACAAATCCGAGAAGCCGTTTTATGCTAGTTTGCAATCAATATCAAGCGACAGGCGCTATCTTAACAAGGTGTAAAGAGCGCCCTGGCTAGCAATTAGTCACCGTTAAAATCAGTCATTATCTTCCGACAAATCGCCCTTAGTCTTGTCGCCAGTTGGTCGGTAAAAATTACGGCCATCCATCGCGAAGATGCGCTCCGTATACGTTCCCGGTTCAGCGTGGCCAATGGACGTTTGCATCATTTGAATTGAGGCGTCTAATTCGTCTAAGTCGTGGAGGATTTCAGCTTCCATAATATGCGGTCGTACGGGTGAGCCGTATTCCAATAACCCGTGATGGGCCAAAATCGTGTGGCGTAAGACCAGTACGGATTCTGATTGCTCATCAATTTTAAGTTGCTGGCACGTCTCAACGATTTGTTCATCAATCAACACGATGTGCCCAACTAAGTTACCGGCCAGCGTATAGGTCGTCGAAACAGGGCCTGACATTTCAATCGTTTTACCCATGTCATGCAGAATCGCACCTGCGTATAGCAAAGCCCGGTTAACGTGTGGATACTGGTCGGCAACGGCCTTCGCCAGCTTCAAAATCGAAAGTGTATGGTACGCCAAGCCACCAGCAAAGGCGTGGTGGTTCTTCTTGGCTGCCGGATAACTAAAGAATTTATCGTGAAATTCAGTCAACATGTGCCGCACGATTCGATTCCAGTTGGGCTCGGTGATGCCAAAGACGAACTGGTTGATTTCATCCGCCATCGTGTCCGTTTTGATTGGTGCATGTTCGACGAATTGTTGCACTTCTTGCGGTTCGCCGGCATGGGTCAGCCGCATCTGTTGAATTTTGATTTGTGGATTACCCTGGTAGTTTTCGCGTTTCCCTTTGAGGTGCACGATCCGCCCCGCTTGAAAATTCTCAACGTCGGTATCACTGGCATCCCAGAATTTTCCGGAAATTTCACCCGAGGTATCTTGGAAATTAATGGCTAAAAACTTTTTACCATTCTTGGCAATGCGTACTTCCGAATCTTTGAGCAAAAAATAGCCGTCCACTGTTTCATCCAATTGATAGTCAAATAATTTTTTTGCCATATTGTCCCCCTTAGGTTAACTGCTGCACGGTCGCGGTTGGCAGCTGTGTTAAAGCCGCCGTCTCATTAGTAAAGTATAACACTTGATGCTGGCGCGCGACGGTGGCCAAGGTCTGCCAAGCTGCCCGTTTGCGCTGATCATCGAAATTAACGAAGCCGTCATCAATCATCAGCGGCAATTGAGCTTGTTCTGCGAGATGGTCAATCAAAGCCAGTCGCAGCGCTAAATATAGCTGTTCCTTAGTGGCCGTTGACAACGCAGCGACCATGAAGGACGTGTCACTGGTTTTGACGACCATTTCATCACCCTCTAAGTCAATCTTATTATACCGCTGTGCCGTGAGTTGCGCGAAAATGGTAGTCGCTGCAGCTAAAACGGTCGGTAATTGTTGCTGCGTCAACGCTTCTAATGAGGCGTCGATCCAGTTGGCTCCCAGTTGCCGCGTCAACCATTGACGGGCCATCACCGTAATCTCGGTCTGTAGGTTGGCTTGTTGTTGCCGCAAAGTTGCGTAGCGACCATCTTCCGTCAAATGCTGCAGCTGAGTCTGGGCGGTCACAATATCGGCTGCTAATTGGGTCTGTTGTTGATCGATCTGGGACCGTTGCTGCCGCAATTTGAGAATGGCGGCTTGCAAATCGTCCAAACTTGCATATTGTTGCAACGCTGCCAGTTCGGCCGCTGACAACTGTTGGGCCAACTGCTGAGCACTGGTTGCATTAGCCGCCTGCGTCTCTTGGTCAGCAACCGCTTGCGTTAACGCGTCGATATCCGCTAAACCATGAGTCGTCGCCAATTGTTGCAATTGTTCAGTCACTGCCCGCACCTGAGTCGTCAGCTGCTGAACTTGTCGTTGGGCAAAGGCAAAATCAGGCCCCGCCATGGTTTGTTGCTGCATCACCTGGTGCACGTGGTCGTAAAAATCCGCGATTCGCGTGACACTTTCAACCAGGTGCTGTTCGTCAACTGGTAACCAGTCCCGCGCAAATTGATACGCCTGAATATCATGCCACAACTTGGTGGCCTGCGCTGCCAAGGCTTGGTCAGCATTCGTAACGGCGGCCTGTGCACGTTGCAGTGACCCCACTAAGTCCAGCTGTTGCAAAGCATCACTGGCCGTTAAATCAGGTGCCAATCCAGCCGCTACCAACTGCTCGGACAATTGGTCTGCCGCCGTTTGCCCAGAAGTTTGTGCTGAAGATGAAGCGTGCTCTAGTCCGAACCAGCCCAGTAGGCCGACCCCAATCAGCATGAGGACCCATTTGAAGCCACCCAGCGGCAACCCGATGCCGGCAACGACCGCGACGCCCCCGGCAATCAGGCGCCAGTCAAGCGATGACGTCGAAGGACTTGGTGTCCGTTGCGTTCGCGTATTCGCCGTGGCCGCCAGCGTGGCCTTCAGCGTCGCAATCGCCGCCTGCTTGTGAGGTGACAAACACCCGAGCAGCTCGGGATGAGCATTGCTTTGTGCTTGAAAATCGGCTTTGGCTGTCGCCGCCTGTTGCGTGAGCGCCTGATACTGGCCAACTGCCTGTTGCAGGGTCGGCAATTGCGCTGAAAGTTGATCAAACTGCGCTTGATGTTGCACGTAGAATCCGACTAATCCCTGTGATTGCGTATCGACAGGTTGTTGGCTCAACTGTTGCCGCGCACTCGCTAAGGTGTGTTGTAAGTCAGTCCGTTGCTGGCTCAGTTTGCGATAAGTTGCCACCGTCGCCGCATCAAGGGTGGTGGTCGGCTGACTCGTTTGTAATGCGGTTAATTGCTGATACACCGGCCATTGGTTGCGTAAATTAGCCAGTTGCTGTTGTTGATGTTCAAGGTCTGATAATTGACGGTTGACCTGCGCCTGTTGGGTTTGCAACGCGGCGAGTTGATTTTGTAAGCCCTCATATTCGGGATAACGTTGTTTAGCCGTTTTCACCTGCTCGTTTAGCAAATGGTAGCGCTGCAACGCTTGATTTAACTCTGGTTTACGGCCCCGTGGCTTGTATAAAGCTTCTGCATCCGCACGCAAGGTTGCCGCCGTTTCGCGCCATGGCGCACTACCCACCAGCCCAACTTGTTGGAGTTGCACGTTCAAATCACTGGCGCGCAAGGTCTTAAGTGCCGTCAATTCAGCTTGATTAAAAGTAAATAATCGTAAGTATTGGTCACGGTCATAGGGTGCCAACCACTTCTCTAGCAGCGCCATCGGTTGAAGGGCCTGAGTCGTCAAATTCGTCAAAGTAGCTGGCTGTTCACCCAACCGCGTCAGGCGATAAGTCGTGCCATCAACAAGCAGGTCAATCGAACCGCCATATTGGCTCGTACCCTGGGGTTCGTAGCGTTCCAGCGGATGCCGTCGTGACGGGAACCCGAATAGCATCCCCAAAATAAACGCGCGTAAGGTGGACTTGCCACTCTCATTCAAGCCATAAATCACTTGCAGCCCGTCGCCAAAGGTAAACTGACGTTGTTGGAACTTGCCGAAGCCGGCGATATCAAGCCGTTTAATCTGCATCATCCGTTCCTCCCGTCGTTAAGTGATATTGGTCGTTCAGTAGTCGCGCGACCCGTTGTTGCCAATCAGCAGGCGTCGTGGACTCTAATAACGCCGTATTCAAGAAATCTTCGTCTAATAACTTGCCAGCGAGTGTGGCGACCTGCTCGTCAGTGACGACATCCTGGCCAACCCGTTGCCAAGTCGTCGCGTTGATACCAAACAATGGCGCGACGGCTGGTGCTGCTTGTTGGGTAATCCCGACTGGCCACCAATGTTCACCGGCATGCGATTGGAGTTGGGCCAATAAAGCACCTTGATTCAAAGCCAATTCAGCTTGTGCATTCAATTGAAGTGTCGCTGGTAGCACAATCGTCACGAGTTTTAAACCAGTCGTCATCGCCACCATCAGTTGATCGGTCAATTGTTGCTGCAGTGCGGCCCGACTAAGCGGTGTCTTGGCATCCAACGTCGGTGTCCAATCCATCCATTCAATCTCAGTAAGCGCATGAAAGCTGGGTTGCAGCTGTCCATCCGCCTGACTCGTCACGATCAAACACCCCTTGGGCCCGGTCTCACCGCGATGGCGGCCTTGCAAATTCCCCGAATACACGATTGGGGGCTGCTGATTCAGCGTTTGACGTTGATGAATGTGTCCGAGTGCCCAGTAATCGTAGTGTTTTGACAGTAATTCCGTGACGTTAAATGGCGCATAATGGTCCCCCGCCGTCCCGGTTTGACCATGTAAGGTCCCAATCTGGTAATCAACAGTGGCGTCCTTAGTCGGGTAGTCGGCGCTGACGTCGGTCGTTACCCAGCGCTGTGAATAGCTAAAGCCGCTGACCGCGACCCGTTCTTGAGCCCGCGTCGTCAGAGTCACCGTGGTAACACTTGCATCAAAGACATGCACGTTAGCTGGAAAATGCCAGCGTGATAAGTCCGTCTGAAAATCATGGTTTCCAAAAGAAAGCAGGACCGGAATCTGTACGTCGTTGAGCCGTTCTAAAGCCGTCATCAGTGCTGCTTGAGCCTGCACACTCTGGCCTTGTTGATCAAATAAGTCTCCGACCAACAGTACAAAGTCGACCTTTTCGGCAATGGCTAAATCAACTAAGTGCGTTAAGGCGCGCAGCGGTGCTGTGACCAACCGCTCCTGTAATGCGGGCGTGACCCCGCTTAATCCTTGAAACGGGGTATCTAAATGTAAATCTGCCGCGTGTAAAAGTTTCATTATTCCCTCCACGAAAAAGGGGCAATCACGAAATTGATTCCGTCATTGCCCCTCGACCCTTAATTTACTTAGTTCTGGTATAAATCTTGAACGGGCTTGGTGATGATTTGGTTCAAATCATTCATCAATTGGTTCAAGTTACGTTCTTTACCCATTAAGGACTTAATTTCGTCAACGTTACCAACTTTGTCAGCTAGCTCATGGGCTTTTTGGACTTCTTCATCCGTTAATTCTTCGCCGTTCATTTGCTTTTGTGACAGTTGCATCTGAATTTCTTGGAAATCCTTGAACAGTGAAAAGGCGCTGTCGTTGGTCTTCATTGTCTCATAAGCGACCTTTAATTCCTTAAATTCCTTCGTTTGACGTAATTCTTGTTCTAATTGGTTCGCAGTATCGTAAATGTTTACGGCCATCGTGAGTTCCTCCTCAAAGTATGTGTCGTCATTATTTTAGCATTTTTGACCGTGCTTGAATAGCATTAGTCTATTCGGTTGCTGACTTTACTAGTTACCGAGTAAGCTCTTGGCCTTCGAGAACCAGTCCTTCGCCTTATTTTTGACGGCATTAGCGCCCTTCTCGACGTTTTCCCAAACAGAAGAACCACTGTCAGAACTGTCTGAATCATTATTATCATTTTCAGTTGCCAAGGTGGCCGCGTCTTTGGTTCCAAAACTGGTATTAGCCGTATTCGGCAGAATGTTTTGCAATTCATTCTTCACTAACGATGACAGCTGGTTTTCGGACAAGCTCTTCAGATAATGGGTACTGTTGGTCGTATCAAACCCAATCCAAGTGGTCATGACAATATCGGGCGTATAGGCGATCATCCACTGGTCTTTAGTTCCGGAACCGGTGCTATAATCGGCCTGGGTACTCCCAGTCTTACCAGCCACTGAATACCCGTATGGCTTAGCGGTCGCCCCGGTCCCGCTATTGTAGGTGCCGAGCATCATACTCGTCATCTCTTTGGCGACACTGGCGGACATCAGCCGTTTGGTCTTAGTCTTCGTATTATCGACAATCACATTACCGCTGGCGTCAACAATTTTGGTAATAAAATGGGCGGTGGTCTTCTTCCCATTATTTGCAAACGCCGTGTAGGCACTCGCCATCTGTTCTGGTGAGACCCCGGTCGTCAAACCACCGAGGGCCAGCGCCAAGTTATCATCAGATTTCGTAACGGGTAACCCGAACTTCTTGACGGACTGGTAACCCTTATTGACCCCAATCTTATTCAAGAGCCAGACCGCCGGAATATTCATACTTTGAGCAAGCGCCGTGTACATCGGCACCGACTTACTATAAACATTGTCATAGTTCTTCGGCGCGTATTTGTTAGCACCAAACGTCTGCTTCTTATTAGAAAGTTTCGAATCATAAGTGTAGCCATTTTGTAATGCCGGCGTATATACCGCGAGCGGTTTGATTGTCGAACCCGGTTGCCGTTTAATTTGCGTTGCCCGGTTGAAGCCACGGAAGACGTGCTTACCGCGACCACCAACGACTGCAAGAACCCCACCAGTGGAGGGATCGACCGCAATCGAAGCACCTTGGACCTTAGTCCCATCGTCCGCATTCGCCGGGAACAAGGCCGAGTTCTTAAACGAATCCTGCATCTGAGTCTGGTCATCTTGATTCAATGACGTATAAATCTTATAACCCCGATTCATAATGTCGGATTCTGACAACCCATACTTATTAATGGCTTCATCGATGACCGCGTCGAAGTAATACGGATAATTATAGCCACTTTCATAATGATAATTATTGGTCAATGCCATCGTCTTTTTCGAATAGACGTCATATTCTGATTTGGTCAATTTACCGTTCTCAACCATATTATTCAGAACCACGTTCCGCCGCGCCGTTGACGCCTTCGGATGACTGATTGGGTCATAGCCGCTTGGCGAACTCAGCATCCCGGCCAACGTTGCAGCTTGGTCGACCGACAATTCAGAGGCGTGCACGCCAAAGTAACGTTCCGATGCGTCTTCAGCGCCCCAGACCCCGTGGCCAAAGTAAGCGTTATTCAGATACATCGTTAAAATTTGCTTCTTAGAATAGACATTTTCAGTCTCAATCGCTAAGAAGATTTCACGGAACTTCCGTGAAAAGGTCTGCTGTTGCGTTAGGTAGGCATTCTTGACCAATTGTTGCGTCAAGGTACTCCCACCACCACTGATGTAGTCGCGGCCCAAAATCTTATTCATGGCATACAAGACAAACGCACGGCCAATCCCTTTAATTGAGAAACCATGTTCCTTATAAAAGTTCCGGTCTTCTGTCGAAATCACCGCATTTTGCAAGTTCTTCGAAATACTACTCAAATGGACGTAGGTCCCCTTTTGCGAATACAGCGACCCGGCCTTCTTGTTGTCCTGATCATAAATGACCGTTGTCTTTTCTAACTCGGCTTGCAAATTGCCAACTTTGGCTGTTTTTGCTTCATAAGTTAAGTAGGCACTCCCAACTAAGATGACCGACAAAACGAGTACAATCAACCACCGTGTCACTTGGCGGCGATGCCACTGATAGCCTACCACAGCAGCAAACCGCCGCCAATATGGTGCCAACCAGTGGCCAATGACTCGCAAGCCGTCTTTGATCGTGGCCCAAAAACCATTATTTTGCATAATCTTCCCCTTGTTCAGCGAATGGCCCTGTCACGACCACTCACGTTACTTGTTAGCTTTTACAATTGTATCATAAATCCTTCAACCGGCTAGAATTCGCACGAACCTTGAAAAAATCTTCAATAATGTTAATTTTTGTCATTGGTTAAGGACCATTCATGGCTAAAACGTGCCAGTTTAGATTCTTGTTAGTCAGCCGGTGGGCGTCTTAGTCCGACCTCCGGGGCTGGCTGACAACGCTGGAACAGGGCGGACATCGATTTGAACTCACGCAGAAATCCACTGCGCAATTTCAAATACGAGTCTTCTTCTAGCCCGGGAAGACCACCCGGACAAGAAGAATTTCGCCCTTGAGCATTGTCAGCCAGCCCCTCCGGTCGGGAAGCCGCTCGAATGGCGGATGAACGGCCACCTATCTTGGCGCAATTGACCACTGATTATGAGATGACTGGTCCTTCAGGCAAACTTTTAGTTGGTATCGATAAAGGCTTATAGTATCCGGCAAGACTTATAGCGTTTAATTATTGAGACGATTGCCTGAATATTAGTTACTCATCTCACTGCCACAAATTAGTCGATAAAAATGCTGCCGCATTAAAGTTAAAGACTTTGTTATCTCAGACGACTAGCAAAAGTCCTGACAAGTTCAATGAAGCCGTGTATCCGAAGCATTAAAACATGGGTAAGAAAGTTTAGCGATTGTTAGCAAACTGTCTGACACTTAAATATCAAGATGACCGTGTACAATGGAACCAACGATTAATCATACAAAAGGTTGGGTCCGCACATGTCCGCCTTTCGAATACCATCCCAAGCTGGAAGGTGTTCTGGGCAAGGCCAAGTGCTTTTAGAGTGTGAGGTTCAGACGGGTTGGGACTGAGGATTAGCCTAGCTAAAGCGTTAAGCGGCGAACTTCCGCTTGGCGTTCTGGCGTAGCTAACCGGAAGTCCCAGTCTGACCCGAACACGTTTCGGCTATATTGCATAGAACACGAAAGGCCAGTATTTAAGACGTGGGCTGTCGGCTTAAATCTGTGCCCACCACGCTCCGGCCATTGCCCAGAATGCCTGGAAGCCGGCTTAGGACGAACCTATCACTGCATGTTTACGGGTAACTCGCACTGTTTCCAGCGGGTCTCAGCTGGTTGCCTTTGAACTTATGACTTGGCACGTTTTAGCTATCTTTAATGTCGAATAATATATCAGAGATTTAGGTGAACGTCACACTCAACTAGTGATTAGGTAAGTAAGAAAAAAGCCTTCAAAAAAATCATTAAGATTCTCCTGAAAGCTCAACTGTTATGATTGATGTGCGCCTATTTGCGCCGAACGCCACGTCGATTGGCATTCAATTCATTCTGTTGTTGTTTGAATTTATCAAATGTCGCATCGCGTTGTTTTTGATTTTTTCGAGGCGTCCGTTTCTTGGTATATTTCATCTTTCCCACCTCTTCAATGTTAACATGATAGCGTGAACGGCTAATCGATGCAACCAATTAGTCCACCACTAGTCCTCATTGGATACGTGACTGGCAAATGAATCGTAGAGTTGCTTGGCGACCGTTGTGTTCGGACTGACGACAAAAATCGTATCATGACCGGCTAGCGTCCCGCTCACTTCGGGTAGATTTAAATCATCGATGATGGCTGCCAGCAAGTTCCCATTGCTAGGCAGCGTATGAATAATATTCATAAATTCGACCCGATCAATGCTCGTCACCACGTCATGTAAGGTTTCAAACAAGCGGTCTTGTTCATTTTTATTGTTTGCCTTAAAAATCGCATAGCGCGTCTGGCCGTGCTCATCCGGGGTCTTGACGATTTGCATCTCCCGGATATCCCGCGAAATCGTCGCTTGCGTGGCAGCGATACCCTCCGCCTTGAGCTTGGCCATCAATTCTTCCTGGGTGGCAATTGGATATTCAGTAATTAGTTGCGCAATAACTGCTTGACGCTCAGACTTTTTCATCTCGCGGAACCTCCCTAAATCGTATTAGTGAATACATTATACCAAATATTCAGGCTGTAAACTACGCGTGTGACGCCAAAAAGCACATTTTCCGCGTTTAACCAGAAAATGTGCTTGCTTGTTATTGTATATTTATGAATTTTCGCTAGTCAGCAGCTGTTGAACTAGACCGGCAATTACCACTAAAAATACGGCCTTAAAGTTTATTCGTACATCCGACCTGCCGACGTCAGTAAATTACGCCAGACACCCAGTCGAAAAAACAGGCCTAATCGAATCGGCGTAAATAATTGCCTAACAAGGCCAACCCTCGTTCCAAAGTCGTGGTATCCGTGCAATATCCCAAACGGGCATGACCGGGAATATCAAAACGTGAGCCAGGTACTAATAAAACACCGGTATCTTTTAACAACTCACGACAAAAGGTCTCATCATCAATTGGAATATTCAGCTTGATGCACGATACCGAAATACTATGTGGCGCAATCAAGTCTACCCGGGGTTCATCAGCGACCCAGTTCGTCAGGATTTTGAGGTTCCGTGCGACTAGTTCCTGATTGCGGGCGCGCACCTTATCGCGATGACGCAAGATTCGGACCGCCAGCTGGTCATTGATGACGCCGCCTGAAATCATGGTATAGTCGCGGTACTTGCGAAAAATATCGGCCACTTCCTGACTAGGCGTTGCGGTCCACCCGATGCGAATGCCGGGTACCGAATAAGTCTTTGACAGACTATTGACCGCGATACCACGGTCATACAAATCGGCGATGGAGACAAACGGCGTCGCATCCAACGGTTCATACACTTCATCCGCTAAGACGTAAGCGCCAACCGACTGAGCCACTGCCACGACTTGTTCCAAGAGTGCACGGTCCAATAAACTCCCCGTCGGATTAATCGCATTGTTGAGCAAAATCATTTTGGTATTAGGTCGAATCAAGCGCTGCAATTCTTCAATATCTGGCAACCAGTCCGCTGATTCATGAATATGCCAATAATCGACAGTCGCACCCAACGACTTGGGAATATCATATAGCTGTTGGTAGCTTGGGTATAACGCAATCACGTGGTCGCCGGGTTCAATCAGACTGTAAATGGCCAAATGATTGGCGCCGGTTGCCCCGTTAGTTTGTAACACGTTGTCCGCGGGGACGTGTTCATATAAGGTACTGACGAGTTGTTTGAATTCCGGTGAACCTTCGATCCAACCATAATCCAGGCGCGCTGCCCCCAGCTCCTGGTAAAACTCCTGTGGTGCTTGTTGGTCGTCCAAAGCGGCAATTTCAGCCATCGTTAAGGCCGCAATCGAGCTTTGACTAATATCGGTGGTCGCTTCACGCTCATGTGCGTTCAGCCAAGCTTCCACCCCAAAACCAGCAATTTTCATGCGTATCGTCCCTCTCATTAAAAGTCCAATACGACTAGCATACCGATTGTCTGAGCGAACCGCAACTATATTTTAGTCACGAAGTTCGCGAGTAGTTTAATCCCGTATAAAATAATAATCAGCCCGCAGACACGGTTGATCCACAATAAGACGCGTGGCCGCATCAGGTGCTTGAATTTACTGATCAAACTCGTGAGGCCGATAAACCAAATAACGGACGCGATAATTACGCCTGCAATGAAAAAATGCGTCAGCGCTGCAGGAATCGACACCCGAAAGGCCGCGAGTAATACTGACCCATCGATTAAGGCTTGTGGATTTAGCCACGCCACTGAAAACGCCGTCAAAATCGCCGCTTTATAAGAAAAATCACTATCGAGTGTGTCCATCGCCGCTTCTGGTTGCCGCAACAATTGCCAACCAATGTAAAAGACCAGTAAACTGCCGACGAATAACACAGCTAATTCCAGCCACGGTGTTGTTTGTAATAACTTACCGATGCCATAAAAGCATGCGAGTGACAGAGATGTATCAAACGCAATGACAATCAATGCAACGCGCAAGGCCCGCTGTAGTGGTTGCTCGATGGCCGTTGAGACCACAAATAAATTTTGCATCCCAATTGGTGCAATATAAACGATACCGAATAATAATCCTTGTGAAAAGACTTGCATAGTTACCCCCTGTTACCAGCCAATCCTGTCATCATCCCAACCAATTAATGATTAGTTGAGTGACCAAACTAGACTGGCTTTTAATTCAGAGATGATTATAATAGAGATAATCTCATTTGTAGCCAACCGATTTGAGCTTTTTAGCCCAACCACTAGCACTTATTTCTGAGGGATAGGTTCAGCTGCTATTTTTGAACACACAGGAGGTCCGTCTATGGCCGTATTAACGATTAACTGGCAGCCAGATAAGCAAGCTACCACACCAATTTACCAACAAATCACTGATTATTTTCAGAAACAAATCTCGACCGGCAACTGGGCAGTCGGATCCAAACTGCCCGCACAACGCAAACTCGCGGAACAGTTTGGTGTCAACCGTAGTACCCTGATTACCGCGCTAGACGAACTGATGGCAGTCGGACTGATTACCAGCAATCCGGGCTCTGGCATGGTCGTTTCCGGGAATCACTGGTCCAGCCTCCTTGCCGAACACGTCAACTGGTCCCAATACGTCAAAGCCGGGCAATTCAAGCCCAACTCCCACGCCTTGCAAAAAATCAACCAGTTTGAGACCGACGCCGTCATCCGTTTGAGCACCGGCGAACCCGCACCGGAACAATTCCCGCGGCCACTCTTTCAGCGGGCCTTCGCACATCTGGGCGAGCGACTCACCAGTCTCAATTACACCGAACCCGCTGGTATCTTAGCGTTACGGGAACAAATCGCGCGTCACTTACAAACGGTTGGCATTAAGACCCAACCCGAAAACATTTTAATTACGTCCGGCTCCTTGCAAGCACTACAACTCGTTTCAATGTCACTATTTCCAAAGGACGCGACAATTTATACCGAAGCGCCGACCTACGTCAAATCCTTGCATGTATTTCAGTCCGCCCACACGCACTTGGCAGGCATTCCGATGGATAATCAGGGCCTGGCCTATTGGCAAATGGCCGCTCCCGCACCCGGGCAGCACGCCATTCTCTACACCATTCCGACGTTCAATAATCCAACTGGCATCGTGATGAGCGCTGAGCGCCGCCAACAAGTCCTGCAAACCGCTCAGGAACACCGTTTGCCAATTTTAGAAGATGCCGCCTATCAAGACGTTTGGTTCGAACAGCAACCGCCACAGCCGTTGAAAGCGCTTGATACGACTGGCAATGTGATTTATTTTGGCAGCATCTCAAAGTCACTGGCACCCGGACTGCGCATCGGTTGGACGGTGGCAGCCCAACCGGTCATCGACCGACTGACGGATGTGCGGATGCAAACGGATTACGGGGCAAGTTCATTGTCACAGTTGGTCTTAGCTGAGATTCTTGCGGACCCTGAATACGACACTTATCAGGCCAATTTTCGAGCCGTTTTAGCCCAGAAAGCCGCCACCGCGCAAGATATTTTGCGCCATTACTGGGGCGACTTTGCCACGTGGCAAGCTCCGACTGGCGGTTTTTATTTATGGGTACGCTTGGCAGACAGCATCAACATTCCCAAGCTCTTTGATCTGGCGACTGCCCATAACGTGTTATTCAATCCTGGTAGCATCTATGACTTCCAGCCTAATCAATACATTCGCCTGAGTTTCTCTTACGAATCGAGTGCGCGTTTCGAACAGGGTATCAAGATTTTGACTGAGCTGATTCACGCCAACTTCAATGTTTGACCCTGTAAAGATTTGGTTAACATCCCTAATTAACCATCATCTGATTACAAACTATGCTAAGATGATACTGTTCCATTAATTATGAATAAGGGGAGTATGTTAATCATGGACGATGTTAAAGCAACGGTATTATCGATTTTACAAGATCTAACTGGGGAAGATGTTTCAAGTAATATGGATGCCAATTTATTTGATGAAGGCATCTTAGATTCAATGGGTTCTGTGCAACTTTTATTGGAACTCCAAAATCAATTAGGGATTGAAGTCCCCGTTTCTGAATTCGAACGTTCTGAATGGGAAACACCGGCAAAAATCGTTGCCAAGGTCGCCAGCTTACAATAAGCGACCACACCGAAACTGTTATCATGAAATTAAGCGCATCAAGAGTCGCGTTGATTCTTGATGCGCTTTTTAGTATTGTCATTCAATCAGTGACTCAGTAAAAAGCCATTCAGCATCGGCGTTAGCCCGTCACATTAACATTCGGTCCCCCCGCTTCATCCGAAATCCATCAGCATTTCGTCACTCAGCCAAAACTTTACGCAAACAATATGCAAAGTTTACACAATTTTGATAAACAAACGTTCGTTCGCTGAGTAAACTACATTATTATGATGCAATCGTTCATTTGCGGGGGGAATCGATTTGAAAACACGTGAAACACAATTCATTTGGCTGACCATTGCAGCCAGTAGTTTGACCATTTTGATTGGTTTTGGACAGCTCTTCATTAGCCATCATCAGCACGCTGTCCAGGCAAAATCAACCATCGCTGTGACTCGGCCCGCTGCTAAGCCTAAGGCACCGACGCCGATCAAAATCGACTGGCATCAGCCGTCCATGCGCAAGGCCTATCCAACGCTGAGCAACTATGCCGACTTGAACATTCAAGTCTCAATCAAACAGCAGCGCGTTTATTTAAAAAACAACGACCACGTCCTCTATACTATGCGCGCCTCAACGGGTAAACAAGGCTCTGAGACACCGCGTGGTCACTTTGAGATTCAGCCGGAACGCGGCCTCACTTCTTTAACGCCCAGTCCGGCGAGGGGGCCAATTATTGGGTCTCCTTCAAAGACCACGGCATCTACCTCTTTCACTCGGTACCCGTGGATGAAAATAACCACTATATTAAGTCGGAAGCCGAACAGCTCGGGAAAGTGGCCAATTCACACGGCTGCATCCGCCTGTCGATTGCCGATGCCAAGTGGTTGTACGAGAATATCCCGACCCATACACCCGTGGTGATTAGCTGATGGAACAGCTTGATACCGCTAGTGCCAGCGACCGCCACAACTTGGTTTGTTATCTCGGTAGCATGATCATCACGTTCTTTTGCTTTTACGGATTCAACTATCTGGTCACTTGGCTCACGATTCAAAAGACAGGTAATCCACAGACACTTGGTCACGTCATGGCTTTAATGATGTTACCTGCGATTGGTCTCAATTTGGTGGCAGGCCAAGTGTTATCCCACTATTCAGCAAAAACGATTATGTTTGTGACTGATATTTTGACTGCGCTTCTGTTTATGGGTGCCTATGGCTGGTTCGAAATTAGAAACTGGACCATTACCGGATTAGTGGTGGTCGCAATTCTCAATAAGTCGATTGGTGTCTTTTATAAACTTGGCAATAAAACGGTGCTTCCGGAGCTATTTGCCAGCACACGGCTTAAAACCATCAACGGCTATCAAACCCAGATTCGTCAGCTGGCAATTGTTAGTGCCACCACAATCATTACGGGTGCGTTGTTGTGGCTCGACCCCGCGACGCTGATTCTGATCATGGGTGGTGCGTTCGGCTTTTCAACTTAGCTAGACTGGCAATTTCAAGTTAGCCCTAGTGCCCCATCACCTCAGGCAGCTGAGCATTCTAGCTATCGATCGGTCGCGCTACCTAAATGGGCATTAAGTTACGCGGTCATCGGTTATCTGATTGATGCTGTTGTTGCCGTATGTATTCCCTGGATCGCTGTCACCTACCTTCAGGGTCACTGGCAATTAAGTTGGCTATTGACGGCAAATGCACTCGGTATCTTGCTGGGGCCGATTGTTTTCAGACGAAGTAAGCCATACACATTACTGACTTTAACGTTATCAGCCGGTATCTGCTTGCTGTTCATGCGTGCATCATTATACCAGCTACTACCAATGATGCTGGTGCTCGGCGTCCTGCGTAGTCAAACGAACATTCAATTTTTTACGCATATTCAGCAGATGCCCACTAGCAACCGCCACGCACTCATGATGTGGGTCCTCACAATTATTGATACTAGTACCGTGATTGGGAGTTTACTGGCCCCCAGATTGATTTTGCACCTCGGGTCCTGGGCGTTAGCAGTGCTTGGTGCCGCGATCGTCGGATTTTGCCTCATCAAACAGGCCATTGATTATCGCCATCGCTAATCAGCTCCACATATTAAATCGTGTCGCATTGTGGCATCTGGTAACCGTGTCACGATTTGAATCGCGGCTGGTCCAGGCCACAGCTTTTTTTAAATACAATTTTGGGTCACACCGGCGCCCGACACGACACAAAAAAGCACCCGTTGCTCCTCACAGCGCGTGTCGTTTGGTTTAAAGAATTAAGCTACTAATTTGGTCAAAATCTGAGTGGCGTCTGCCAAGACCTGCTCTGGATGTTTGCGCGCATCCGCTAACATTCCTAGGGGTTGCAAATCCAGGGCCGCAAATTCAGCGTGTCGGGTTTGAAACTGCCGGTGAAATGGGACTAACTCCGCCACAGGCCTCTGCCGCCGAACTGCCACTGGTGCCGGGTATTGATTCAAAACCGTGTAGATTTTGGGATTGGTTACCGTGTATTCCATGCTGAATTGTAATGCGCCTAAATCTTGGTACAACAATGTATTAACGTCTGTTTCAGTAGAATAGGTCAAAATAATTTGTTGGGCTAGTGGTAACCAGCATTCATTCCATAACCAGGTATAATTGTCGTGTGTCGGACCACTTGAAGCGAGATCAACTAGTAAATAGTCGCTTTGAATCCCTTGCAATGCCAACCAAAATTCATCAAGTTCCGCTGCCGTTTGGATGTCCGTTTGCCACTCGTGGCTCGAACGGCCATTAATCGTCGTCCACGTTGCTGTATGGTAGTCACATTGTACAACCGTGACCGTGGCGCCCCAATTCGTCAGTACATTTGCTAACGCAAGCGTCAGCAAACTTTTTCCGCTGGCTGGCTGCGTGCCACCGATAACCAGTGTATGCGGTTGTTTCTTCAAAGTAATAACCTCCCTCACTTAATTTACACCAACAGCATAACCGCAGCGACTTGTAATTGCTAGTATTTTGCATGTACAAATGGGGGAATTTCGGGCTTTTTATGAGAAGTCACTGATAAGTTTGTTGGCGAATTAATTCACTCGCTGAACAAGTAAAATCAACACAACTGTTCCCGTCAGATTAGCTGTCAAGACACGGTTTTGCCCAGACTCTCAAATCTTCAAAATCAGCCGTACACAATTTAAACAATTGCAATTCAATTTATAAAATGTCAATATTTCGAGCAAAAATTAGTTTTTACTAATAATAATTTGTTCTATCAATTAACTAACTAGCAGCACAGCCAGAGTCCTACATTGACATTTAGCAACCACTGGTCACCCGATTTTAGCTTGATAAAGCAAAGAAAACTCACGATAACCTGAGACGTTGTTTCGTAAGATGCGATAGATATCGTTAAAAAAATTAGCTCAGCCAGCAAGTCACACTAGTTGAGCTAAGATAACAATTTAATGTGAAAGCCATCATTTTTAGAATAGCTTTGTGACATTCGAACTACACATTTCACTCGAAGACAATCAAAGCCTTATTCACTTAACAAGGCTTTGATTGGATTTGCCCGTGCTGCTCGCCGTGCTGGCAAAATAGCGGCTAACCAAGCAATGACGATAGCCAGAATAAAGACAACCACAATATTACTGAACTGAATTTGAACCAATGCATAGCCCCCTGTCAATTTGGCTAGCATATGATTTAAGCCCCGTGCAACAACGTACGACAGGCCCGTTGCGATGGTGGCGCTAATCAATCCAATCATTAAGGCTTCACTGGTAAACAATCGTCGAATATCCCGCCGTCGTTCACCCAACGACCGTAAAATACCAATTTCTTTCATGCGGGCACTGACCGACATGAACATAGTTACAATGATCATGAGTGCGGAAACAACCAATGAAATGCCTGCGATCGCCGCTAAAACGGCGGTGGCAATATTAACGTAAGTATTGAACGAATCCAGCGTTGCGGAAATACTCGTCGCGGCAAACGGCCGTTTACCATCAATCGTCAGATGATTAATTTCGTTAACCACCGCCTGGTTCTGCATCCGACTCGTAATTCGGGCCGTAACAAACGTTGGCTGAGTCGAAACCTTGGCAGCAGCCCGCATCGATTGCATCGTCTGATAATTAAGCGCATTGATTCCGACTTCTGAGGAACTATCGACGATACCGGCAACAGTCAGCGTACGACTAATTGTCACTGGCTTTCCTTGGAGATTGAAGGTCTGATAACTGACCGATACCGGCTGGCCAACTAATTGCCGCCACTTGGTTGCCGACCACTTCTGGGCAATCGACGATTTATCGAGGACAATTTGGTTATTACCTGGAACGTGGCCAACTTTCAAATTACGGGTTGATTCATCACTCGTCCAAGTCGTGAGTTCTGGCGCCGCAAATTTCTGTTGATTAATGGCGATCGTCGCGTTCGTCGCTGAAATACCTGGTTCAATAGTAGTCACATGTTTTAGGTCCCGCAACGCAGTCAGCTGAGGCCCCGTAAACACTGGCATCCGCGCGGCGATTCCGCCAGCCACTGCGGGATCATAGACCGCCGCAGCTTGTTCTTCTCGATCCTTAGCATTATCGACCTGATGCATGACCATGATTGACTGCGGATCCACTAATGCGTTCATCTCATGGTTGATATAGCCTTTGATTCCTGTTCCCAAGCCATTGAAAAGCATTACTGCAAACAATCCAATCGCGGTCCCAATGACGATTAATGTATTCCATGTCCAAGTATGGCGCATGTGTTTAAACGCCATCATGACTGAGACGTGCCAAGGCAACGGCCGTGCGGGTAGCTGTTGTCGAACTATCGGCTGGGGTTTCTTGGGTGAACCGGCGTCCGTTGCCGCACCAACGCTCACAGGTGAAGCTTGCTGTTGTCCGTTTGCATTCGATTGTGGTTGAATGTGACCATCGTTGAGTTCAGCAATCCAACTAGCGGCGTGAGCCACCCGCTGAGAATGGGTGACGCAAATCACTAAACGGCCATCTTGGGCGATTTTCTGAAGCATCGCCATCACTTCGGCTGTGTTGTCCGCATCAAGCGCACCCGTGGGTTCGTCTGCAATCAGTATCTGCGGGTCGCCAGCCAGTGCCCGCGCAATCGCGACCCGTTGTTTTTGCCCACCAGAAAGTTGCTGTGGATACTTCCTGATTTGGGCGGTCAAACCAACTTGCGCCAGTAACTCATGTGCGCGTCGGAGTCGTTCCCCATGACTGAGCTTGGTCATGTCTAGCGCCAACATCACATTTTCGAGCACCGTTAGATGGGCAATCAAGTTGTATGACTGCGAAATATAGCCGATCACCTCACGCCGATATTGGTCAAGCTGCTTCTCGTGGTGGTAATCCAGCAACTGTCCCGCAATCCGGACTGTCCCGGCGAAATCATGGTCCAAACCACTAATGATATTCACCAATGTCGTCTTACCGCCACCGGACTCACCCACAATCGCCACAAATTCCCCCAGTTCAAATTGCAGATTAATGCCCTTTAAAACGTCAAATTTTTGTTTACCGATTTGATAACTTTTATGAATATTTGTTAGTTCCAAATAACTCATCACCAGGCCCCCAATATGGCTATTCGAATTACCCTTCAGAATACCACCCGGTCACTCCAAACAGTCGCAGAACTATTTGGTATCGAAACTTGCCTTATTAAGGAATTGAGGCGATCAAAGCGCCCATTATTCGCTATAATCAAGCAAAAAAAAGATTAAGCAGGGAGATGACTCACAATGAAAAAATTAGCCATGCTCGTGGGCGCTGACTACATTCGGTGTGCGTTGTTTACGATTATCGCAGTATACGCCGTAACGGCATCACCCACAGGTCAGTTCAAATTTCATTGGACACTCGTCAATGGTTATCTGCTCAGTGCCTATTTCGTTGCACATCCCTTATTAATGGCGCTAGTGCCTAAACTTACCCGTCACCCGTTTCAGCTGATTTCCGCCGCTTCGAAATCACTACACCAAACGACTGGCAACCATCAGAGTCTCACCGAGATCTATCACAACGCACTCAATCCGGTCATCAGCCGTGACATGTTACTGGCTAAAAATGAGTACCAAGATGACTTGATGGGCATCACCGTCGCTTTCATTATTCACGGTTGCCTGCAGCTACTGGCGTGGCCGCTGGTTATTATTATTGGCACTTCACGTGGTATCCACTATTTGTGGAAGGTCAAAATACGCTAACCAGTTACTGACTAACAGGCGTTACCTAAGCGCAATCCGGTCCACAACGCGTTATGCTCGAGAATATGCTGGCTAAAAAAGTCGCCCCAAGAACTTGTCCATTCTCAGCGCGACTCGATTTAAAACTTTAGTTATGCATAAATTACATTTCGTCAGGCGCCTTAACCCCAAGTAAGCGCAAGGCTTCCTTCAAGACGATGCTGACACTCTTGACCAGTGCAAGCCGTGCATTCAAGTCATCATCTTCGACTAAGATCTTCGTGTTGGCATAGTACTTGTTGAAGGCCTTTGCCAAGTGGATGGCGTACTTGGCAACCACTGATGGTTCGTATTCGGTACTTGCCCGAACGACCGTGGCTGGGAATTCGCTCAATAATTTGAGCGTATCCCAGGCAGCAGGGTCTGCTAAGGCTTGATCCGTCGTGGCAATTTCGGGGCTACCCGCTTTGCGTAAGATACTTTCCGCCCGAGCATGTGCGTATTGTACGTAAGGTCCAGTCTCACCTTCAAAACGAACGACTTCTTCCAAGTTGAAGTCAAAGCTGTTCATCCGTTCGTTCTTCAAGTCATGGAATACGACGGCGCCAATTCCGACTGCATCCGCAACTTCATCCTTGTTAGGTAAATCAGGGTTCTTGGCTTCGATTTGTTCATGTGCTAACGAAACGGCATCATCTAAGACTTTGTCTAACAAGATGACCCGGCCACTCCGCGTTGACAGCTTCTTACCACCAGAAGTAATCAAGCCGAATGGAATATGATGAATTTCATCCGCCCAGTCAAAGCCCATTTCGGTCAAGACGGCCTTCAATTGCTTGAAGTGGTTCGTCTGTTCGTTGCCCACGACGTAGAGGGATTGAACGAAATCATAAGTCCGCTTCCGGTAAATTGCGGCAGCTAAGTCCCGGGTGATGTACAGTGTCGCACCATCAGACTTCTTGATCAGAGCTGGATTTAAGTCATATTTGCTCAAATCAACAACTTCAGCACCTTGGCTTTCTTGCAACAAGTGCTTGTCTTCCAAGATATCGACAACTTCTTGCATCTTGTCGTTGTAGAAGGCTTCACCCTTGAAGGAATCAAAGTCAATGTCTAACCGTTGATAAATCTTCTTGAAGGCTTTCAGTGATTCAGAACGGAACCATGACCATAACTTAGTCGCTTCTTCATCGCCATTTTCCAACTTTTTGAACCATTCACGTGCTTCATCGTCCATTTCTGGGTGATCAACATCTTCCTTATGGAACCGCACGTAGTACTTCAACAAGTTATTGATTGGGTCAGCCTTGACTTCGGCTTCACTCCCCCACATCTTGTAGGCGGTGATCAACTTACCGAATTGCGTGCCCCAGTCGCCCAAATGGTTGATTTTAACGGGTTGGTAATCCAACTTACTTAAGATATTGGCTAACGAATTACCAATCACGGTTGAGCGTAAATGCCCCATTGAGATTGGCTTAGCAATATTTGGTGATGACATGTCAATCGGCACTTGACCCTGTTCACCTAACTTGCTATCACCAAAATGACCTTCAGCGCTCAGTATTTGGCCTAAAATATCGGCCGCAAACGCATCCTTCTTGAAGAAGAAGTTGACGTAAGGGCCCATGGCAACGACCTTTTCAAAATCAGTGTCGTCAACCTTTTCGACGATGTCACTGGCAATCATCTGTGGTGCTTTGTGTAACGTCTTAGCCAACGTAAAAGTTGGAAAGGCTAAATCACCTTGTTTGGAAGTCTTTGGTTGTTCGAGTTTTTCGAAAATCGCTTCCTTAGTGAAATCTGGTAAGGCAGGCGCTAAGGCTGCCGTAACGAGTTGTTTGTAATCCATATTGTCCTCCTTGACTTGCGTGGCGGGACAAAAAAAGTCCCCTACATATTTTTATAACATGTAAGAGACGAGATGTTCCCGCGGTACCACTCTAATTGATATTGCATCCACTTATTATCGAATTGTCGTCTTCAAAAGCGCGCTTCCAATATGGCTCAGATTCGGCTTCCATCATCCCGAATTCGCTGTGCTGACCCGTTATTGTACTATTCTTTCTCATTAGACGTGTAAATTTTTACCATGCGTTAGTATAACAGAATTTATTGCATTTGACTAGCGTAACTTCAAAACCATGTCTTGGTGCGGAATACCGTCCTCCAGATAGACTGCTGACACGGGCTCAAAGCCAAAGCGACGATAGAAGCGGTCCAAGTAGTGTTGTGCCTGGATATTGACCTGCGTCGTTTCCGGCCATAACGCATTGATCTGCTCAAGCGCCCGCTGTACCAATTGCTTGCCGGCACCCTGACCACGAAAATCCGGATTCGTCAGCACCCGACCAATGCGGGCCTGATGATTGGTTTCCTGCATCAAGCGTGCGTATGCAATTAAGTACCCCTGTTGATCCTGCCCCAGTAGGTGCCAAGCGGTCAAATCGGTATCATCGACCTCTTGATACGGACAGTGCTGCTCAACGACGAAGACTGCAACTCGTAGCTTGTAGATTTGATGCAATTGGCGCACCGTTAACTGATCAAAAGCAATTGTTGTAAAATTCATCGAGTTCTCCTCTTTTCATCCAAATTGGCCAGAATGTCAGTGCAAATCAGCAATTGACCGTACCAGACTTTTATAAATAAAGTGAGGCCAGCCATCAGAGATTGATTCTAACAAAAAAACGTGCCGTCAAACGACACGTTTCCATCTAAATTACGGTCCGTACGAGACTCGAACTCGTGATCTCCTGCGTGACAGGCAGGCGTCCTAAACCAACTAGACCAACGGACCATAAGTGAGGAGCTTGTAGCAAAGGCCATTTCAACCTCGAAGTTAACTACAAAGCGGGTGACGGGAATCGGACCCGCGACGCAAGCTTGGGAAGCTTGAATTTTACCACTAAACTACACCCGCATTTAACAACAGAAATTAGTATAGCATACATTTTTTCTGTTGTCATGGTTATTTATAAATTTTTTAGTCTTCTTTTTGAGGAACCACCTTGGCTTTTGGTGCCGCCTTGATGAGCTTAGCGTCTTCCTTACGAACAACGGCCCGGTGGTTGTACTCATTGACGATTGGTTCGTCAGCTTTTTCAAATTCTTTAATGAGGATCAAAACTGAATTTTCATACACTTTTTCAATTTCACCCTTGAAATCGTGTTCTAGTGAAGCAAACTTTTTACCGGCGACATAATCGCCAATTTTTAATTCTACGGCCATGTGTTAAACTCCTTAACCCTTCTTGGTGTGCCGCTAGTTCACTGTTGCTAGCGACCTATCCAGAAACTTTTAAAATAAAATTGATAACAAATATTATCAAAAAATCCAGCTTGTTGCAAGTCTTAATTATGATTTGTCGAAATCCGCCAAAATAGGTGTCGGTTCTTCAGCGACCACGGTCGTCATGCGTTCTTGAAGCCGCAAATCACGAACGGACTTAATGTACGCTGGCAAAAGTACGGCACACGATCCCAGCCAGGCTAGTGGCTCTGAGCTACATGCCCCGGCGTAACCAAGCAGTCGAACCAAAATCAAAGCAGCGAACACCCGCATAAATAGTTCCGCAGCCCCGGCCAGTGTCGGAATCGCACTGCGACCCAGACCTTGAAGCGTGTTACGCATAATGAAGAGCATCGACAGTAACAAATAAGTACTCCCAATGACGTTGAAATACGTCTGCGACAAGTTCAGGACGGCCACATCTTGATGACCAACGAAGAAGCCGACCAGTTGCTTGCCCCAGATAATTTCAATCAGACCAGCAACGACACTAAAACTCCCCGACAGCCACATCGTTTGTTTGACACCCGTAATAATCCGCTCATACTTGTGGGCGCCGTAATTTTGAGCCGCAAAGGTCGCCATCGTGACCCCAAACGACATCAGCGGTTGCGTCGCCAATTGGTCAATTTTTTGAGCGGCAGTCGTTGCGGCCACAGAGTTCGTTCCGAGACTATTCAGCGCAGCTTGTAAGACAATCGTTCCAATCGCAATGATCGACATTTGAAACGCCATTGGTAAGCCGACGTTCAAATGTGCCCGTACTTCTGCCCAGACTAGCTTGAAATGGCGCCAGCCAATGTGCAGAATCGGCACCTTGACCATGATATACACGACGCACATCAGGGTCGCAATCGCTTGTGCCAGAATAGTGGCCCAGCTAGCACCGGCGATGCCCCACTTAAAGACCAGAATGAACAGTAATTCGAGGCCAATATTAATTAAGGCACTGATAATCAGAAACCACAACGGTGTCCGACTATCGCCGAGTGCGCGAATGATGTTCGACAACAAGTTAAAACCAATCGGGGCTAACATCCCGCCAAGCATGATTTGTAAGAAGGTCCGGGCATCCGCGATAATATCCGTCGGCGTCTGCATCAGCAACAAAATATGGTCCACAAATATCAGCGACAGTACCGTCAAAATAATACCGACGATCAGACTGACCACGATACTGATAGCAAAACTCCGCCGAACTGCTTTAAAATCACGGGCACCAAAATGTTGCGCCGTTAAAATCGACAGCCCGGCCGTCAAGCCTTGCGCGAACCCGATAATCAAGAACTGGACACTCCCCGTTGACCCGACAGCTGCTAAGGCTTTGACCCCAAGCGTCTGACCAACGATCAACGTGTCTGACAAACTATAAAATTGCTGAAAAATGTTACCGATTAGTAATGGAATTGTAAACCAGAAAATTAATTTTAACGGTTTCCCCTTTGTTAAATCGTTCATTTCCGCACTCCTTTCGTTAATTAAGATGGCCTGCTTGTAATCGTTTTCCTGTTGACCAAACAATCAAGCAAACTTTGCTAGTATATCAACTTTGGTTTTAGAATACTAGTGGTTTGTTCCCTAAAAATTAAATAATTTATTTTCGCAATTATTTGGGGCTTCCGACTTGGGATAATCAAGTCAGTGACTGGCAGTCAGAACCGCCCCAGCTGCCATCATCGCATGGTACCCAGGGCCACTCGTTTTGGTATTCCTACCACGACATCCCCCGTCTTTCCACCGTGACACCCCATTCAACGCAAAAAAGCGTCCAGAAATTCTGCACGCTTGCGTTTAGTTTAGTTTCTCTGATCAACGCGTCATCCGCATCCAGCGAGCAACGCAATCAGATTTTATTCAATTAGTCACTTGTACTCGCGGCCAGCCAAACTTCATGCCGCAGATTAACGTCAAAATTACAGTATCACCATATAATAGTAATACGAAACGAAGACACAGACGACCATACAGATTAAATTCAGTGGAATCCCAACTTTGAAGTAATCAGTAAATTTATAATGACCAGGTCCATACACAATCAAGTTAGTCTGATAGCCGATTGGCATCGAAAAGTCTGCCGTCGCCGCAATCGTGATCAGCATGACCAACATCATAACGGGCAGGTCCTCCAGTTTGGCGGCCGACACGACCACTGGAAACATTAACGAGAGCGCCGCCGCGTTGGATAAAATAGCTGTCAGGAAGTTCGTGACAAAGTAGATCAAAAACATGTAGATGATTGGTGATGCGTTACCAGTAATGGCAACTAGCGACTTTGCAATGAACTTATCGGCACCGACATTGGACATCGCTAATCCTAGACCATAACTACTTGCGACTAGGAACAGCACGTTCATATCGACCGCCTTAACAATATCACTGATCGACACACACTTCGTCAGGAATAACACCACACATGATGCGGCCAAACCAACGAATAAATCAATAATCCCCATCGTTGAAACGACAATCGTCGCCACTAACAAGAAAATCGGTAAAAAGTCTTTGTAGGTATGTTTGCGGGACTGGACGGGTTGTGAGTTGAAGACGTGCAAGTCTTTCAAAGTCGCCAATTCATCCTGGTCACTCGTTGTAATCATGACCAGGTTGTCGCCACCTTTGAGCCGAATGCCACCGAGCCGACCTTCCAGATTGACGCCATTCCGCCGAATTGCAACGACGACACTACCGAAGACGTTCCGGAAACGGGCGGACTTGATACTTTGGTTAACTAAACTCGAAGTGTCAGGAACCGAAACTTCGACTAACCGTGCCCGTTCGTTGGTAATATCTGCCAAATTAATTTTCTGAGTACTTGGGACCAATCCCTTAATATTCATTAAATCGTTGATGCAATCAAAGGTCCCGGTAAAGTACAGGCGGTCGCCGAGTCGTAACACCGTATCATCCGCAACCGGCACGATTGCCTGTCCACCCCGGTTGATGGCGGCTAAAAAGGATCGTGGCAAGTTCCGTAATTTGGCTTCAGCCACCGTTTCATTCAAGTGTTCAAACTCATCAGAAATCGACATTTCAATCAAATAATCATTCGGTTCAGCGGCCACATCATCGACACTGCTACCATAATAGCTTGGCAATAGCCGGTAACCGACTGTTAGTAAGTAAATCAGCCCAATAATTGTGATTGGGATCCCCACAATTGCGAGGTCAAACGTTCCGAACTTAGCCAATTTATACTTCGATAATAAGCCCTGCGCCACCAAGTTGGTCGACGTCCCTAACACCGTCAACAACCCACTCAAAATCGTGGCGTACGATAATGGAATCAAAAATTTAGAAACCGCCATCCCCTTGCGCTTGGTCCAGCGCTGAATCATTGGCGTCAAGGTTGACACGATTGGTGTATTATTCATGAAGGGCGAAATCACACAGACACTGGCGAGCAGCCGCAACAACGACCGTTTTTCATTATGGCCATCACCGAGAATCCGGTCAAATAATCGAGTAATCAAATTACTCTTCGCGATGGCGTACGCGATAATATACATTAACGCGATTGTCGCGAGCCCATCATTGGCAAATCCAGATAAGGCATCCGTTGGCGATAGAATCCACACGAACATCAAAAATGCCAGGGCACAGAGGATGACCGCGTTAGGCGTGGTAATTTCCATGGCCATTAATACAAATGATACTAATAACGTAATTAAAACTATTGCAATATTGAGGGTCATCGTCATCGCTCCGCTTCAGCTAATTTCTATTCTTTCCAGTAATCTGAACATCCCCGGTACCACTTCAGAAACCAAGTCATTCATTAATACAAGAACCATTTTAGACTTGGAATATGAACTTAATTACGTTACGGTATGAAATAATTCCTGATTTTCAGATAATTTTGCGATGAATTTATGACTTTTTTGTTAACTTATTGGTTTAGACTAATTAACGTTTTCGGTATGGTGAAGATTACAAGTGAAGCACGGTACTCGCCACGCCAGTCAGGGCTCACGTGGAATACTTCGGCTCAAACTCCGGCTCAAACTCCGGCTCAAAAAAATAAGCCCCTCGCGCCAAAACCGCGAGGAACTTATTTCCATCTAAGATTTGTGTGACGAATGAACTTCACATCACTGCCAGTCACCTAGTGAACCAGGCTGCAATCCTGCACTTACTAGCTATATGATCAGTTCGTCAATCGCAACACTACTCATTGATCCCATAAGCATGCTTCGTTGGATACAATGAGAAACGTTCTGCCCGGTAGACGTAACCACCGCTTGGCAATCCTGTCAATTCAACGTTAAACACTTGTTGCTTGCTCTTGAGGTCGTATTCAATAATATTGGCCGACTTACCATTGTTCAACCAACCAAAGTCGATCAAGCGGTTGGAAGCACTCAAGTAACGGTTCGAACCAATGATATTCGCGAAGTTCTTCTTACCGAGTGACTTCCCATAAGCACCGACTTGTGAAATAGTCTTGGTCTTCTCGTTGATGTGGTATTCGACACCTTCGGAATACTTACCAGAAGAGTCTTGCAAGGACTTCTTGGTCGTCCCGACTGCCACATTATTGTTGAAGATCATCACATTCAAGGAACCCTTGTTGCCTAAGGTCGATGGGTCCACAATCGCCGCATGTTGACCACCTGGCCAGGCAATCTTACCCTTAGCCTTCAGCAAGTACTTGCGGTAAGACTTCGGCCATGCCGACCGTTTCTTACTGGAGAGAATCCACTTGATTTTTTCGGTCTTGTAGTCGATCTTCATGACTAAGTTTTGGTTCCGACTAGAAATAATCAGGCTCTTGTCCGTCTTGTCATAATAAACTGAGTTTTGATGGAACCAGTCTTTCTTACCCATGTATTTATTCGACTTAGTAGCATTGTACTTAGTATAGAACTTGGCCGGTAACAGATTCTTCATGTTGATGACCTTGGTGATTTTACCGGTCTTATGCGAAATAACGATCATGGTATCTTCGACATAAGTCCGACCACCATCTGAAACGGTCGCAATCAAGTCACCGTTTGGCAACTCAGTCACATCATGGTGGACTTGGTTATGGTTCTGCTTCTTAGAACCCTTAGCCTTGCCCCAAGCCTTATGGTTAAACTTGTAAGTCTTGTAAACTTTACCCGTGTAGTCCATTTCCACTAACTCGTCGAAGTATGAATTCTTAGCATTCGACTTGGTCCAAATGAGCAAATGTCCATTGTTGAGTTGTTTGAAAATGTGTGAGGTTGGCCGCGTGGTGTACCACCGAATATTACCATCGGCATCGATCCCAAAGGATAAGTTCTTTGACTGCTTGCTACCAGAAATCGTTGTCCGAACCATGAAGGTCAACTTCGAATTTCCAGTACCGAGAACCATCTTTTGTTTGTTAGCCTTCTTAACGTTGATTTTGAAATCCGTTAACGCTGAAGGTAACTTGGCCGTCTTCAAACGAATCGTTTTGGTCGTTGACGTCCCATTCTTGTACGTTACCTTGATTTTAACTTGGTTATTCGTATTCGCATATAACCCGAGTACCGTCAAGTCATGGCTCGTCGAGTACTTACTGATGGTATTGGAGATTGACGTCTTGGCACTCTTACCAACCACGGTATAACTCACTTTAGCCGCCTGATCCGTGTGGAAAATCACCTTAGCCGAAAGTGGTGAAACGCCGTACGGATTGACTTTGGTATACATGTTATTGACCGTGTAATTCTTATTAGCGACGGCCTTCTTGAGCGTTGCCGTCTCACCCGCTTGGGCCTTGATTTCAGTCTTGACCAAACGCGTGTTGATATCCTTCTTCGTCTTACTTGCCGACCGGACCTTGCTAGTCGTCGTCGAATTCGTCGTAGATTGATGATACTTGTAATATCCCCAACCACCGCCGATTGCAACCACAATGACGACAATTAGTGCAATCAACCAATTTCGCTTTCGCATTTACCATTCACCAACCCTATTACTTTATTTATAATATTAACCTAATTATACTTGCTCTGATGCGGTTTGTGCTAACACTTGCGCTCGCATTTGGTCAACGACTTGCTCAGCCGAGGCTAAATCTGGCACAAATGCCCCGCTCGCTAACGGATGACCGCCACCATTGAAGGCCTTTGCCACGCCGTTCACGTTGATGGCTTTCGAGCGGAAATGGACCCGATAATTGCCTTCTGGCGTTTCGATGAAAAATAGCCAGACTTTAACCGTTGTCAGATTCCCAGGCAGCGGTACGATCGCGTCCTCATCGCCGTAGTTAATGTCCCACTTTTCAAACAACTGGCGCGGCAACACCACGTGAGCTAAACCGTTTGCTTCAATCGTTTGCTGACTCAAGACGTAACCGTACAATTTGCTCAACGCCGGGGTCAAATCCATCTCATGGTGACTCAAAGTAGCGATGTCGATACCAGTTGCCGCGAGCTCACTCGCAATCGCTAGCGTTCTCGCCGTCGTTTCCGGCGTTGAAAACCGCACCGTATCACCGATAATACCGGCGTACAAATCGGTCGCAATCGCAGTATCGATGTTAAAACGGGCTGGGTCACTCTTTGCAAGGTCAAAAATCATTTCCGAACAACTACTGTAACTTTCATCGACCCAGTTCAGTTGTCCATAGGGATCTCGATTGGGGTGATGGTCGATTTTAATCGTAAATGCGTCGCTCGGCAGATCACCGGCTAATCGCTGCTGGTTGGCACAGTCGACTGCAATGACCAAATCCGTGGACTGCGGCGTAATGGCTGGTTGGTCGTCGGCATGCAACCACGCCAAATGGCCCGGAACTTGGGCCATCGCCACCACCGTTTTGTCTGGATAAGCCGCGCTTAATAGTGCGACCAGTCCAAACTGAGCCCCGATTGCGTCGGGATCTGGATTGGTATGACGATAGACCAAGATTCGGTCCATTTTAGCGATTGATTGCACGATAGCAGTCAAGATTTCGTTAGTTTTCATCGGCAGTCGCTAAGCTAACGTAGTTGTGATCAGCTAAGTAAGTCAGGACTTGCTTGACTGAATCCGCTAGCGGTTGTTTGGAAGTGTCGATGGTAATTTCGGGGTTGAGCGGTGCTTCGTATGGCGCATCAATACCCGTGAAGCCTTTGATTTCACCGCGACGAGCCTTGGCATACAACTGCTTAACGTCGCGTTGTTCGCAGACTTCCAGCGGCGTATCAACGAATACTTCGATGAATTCATCCGCTTCAAGGTTCTCACGAACTTTATCACGGTCGGCCCGATATGGTGAGATGAAGGCAGTCAAAGTAATGACGCCCGCATCAATGAACAGTTTGGCAACTTCACCGATCCGGCGAATGTTTTCTTCCCGGTCTTCAGCTGAAAAGCCCAAGTTACTGTTCAGTCCAAACCGCATATTGTCGCCATCTAAGACGTAACTACCAATTTGTTGGTCAAACAAGGCCTTTTCAACGGCATTGGCAATCGTGGATTTACCTGAACCTGAGAGCCCAGTAAACCATAGGACGACACTTTTGTGATGATTGAGTGCTTGGCGTTGTTCCTTACTAACTTGTGAATGATGCCAAGTGATATTCTCTGACTTTGTCATTCATTAAACCTCCTGTTGCTGTTCGCGTTTCCGCTTCAAACCTTCGATTAAGACCTTGGCAACTTCTGGACGAGAAACTTCCTTTGGTGGCACGATCCCATCAGCCAACATCTTACGGACCTTAGTCCCACTTAATGAGATATGGTCTTCTTCGCCGTGTGGGCAGGTCTTTTGAGTGGCCATTGAACCACACTTTTTGCAGTAAAAGGAGTTATCAAACTTGAAGAAGTGCATGCCCATCTCATCTTCAACGGATGAAATCAATTCTTGGGCTTCGTAAGTACCGTAGTAATCGCCAACACCGGCATGGTCCCGGCCGACGATAAAGTCAGTACAGCCGTAATTTTTCCGAACGATGGCATGCAAGATGGCTTCCTTAGGACCAGCGTACCGCATTGCAGCTGGATAAATGACTAACCGCACTCGGTCTTCTGGGTAGTAGTACTTCAGAATCGTCTTGTAGCTTTCCATCCGGACATCCGCTGGAATATCATCGGCCTTGGTTTCACCAACTAATGGGTTCAAGAATAAGCCGTCAACGTTTTCTAAGGCTAATTTTTGAATATATTCATGAGCACGGTGAATTGGGTTCCGTGTCTGGAAACCAACGATGCGCTTCCACCCTAAGTCGTGGAACATCTTGCGAGTCTCGATTGGTTCCATGTAGTAATCACTGAAGGCACCGTGGTCTGGCTTGTGGAGCAACTTGATGGCGCCACCCAGATAAACGTCACCATTGGCGTATAGGCGTTTAACACCAGGATGGGCTTCTTCGGTCGTCTTATACACGTTCTGAGCTTCAAGTTCTTTGTCAGGGACGTACTTGTCTTCAACCCGCATCGTCCCGTAAATAATGCCATCTTCACCCTTTAAGGCGATTTCACTATTTAATTCGATCCGGTCGGCATCTGCTTGGCTGACACCGAGCGTAATCGGCACACTCCAGATTACCCCACTCTTCAGGTGCATCGTGTTGACAACTGAATGGTAATCGTCACTCAACATGAACCCCGTCAGTGGACTAAACCCACCAATCCCGATCAATTCCAAATCAGAAATATTCCAATTATTGATGGTCAAGCTTGGTAATTGTTCGGCTGCTTGCCGTGTTTCATCGCTAAAATCTTCTAAGTTGATTAACTTACCACCATGGGCTTTAATTCCGTACACTGTTTGCATATTGATCACCTTTCACATTTAAAATTTCATCATAATTAACACTTACAAAATGATTTAACGTTGCTTGTTTGGTACTATCCTGACTGGCTTGTTCACATAGCGCAGTCAATGTGCCAGCGACTTCCTGGAAATCGATTGGCGTCCGTAATTTGAATGTTTCATCCGGTTTCGAATCAGTTGGCTGGTCCGCCTTAGTCGGTTCTGTGGCCACAAACGCCTTGAGCGTCGCCTGAGTCGCGGGAGTTGCTAACTGGTCAGCCATGATCACTTGGTACGGTGGCCGTTCAACGGCGTGTAGCGTCCGAATCAAGTGTTGGATGGCAATCCGCAGTTCTCGTGGATCATCGATTGCCGTCAAATCATCCGCAATCACCACGTTATGGGTGTCGGCACCCAGTTCGCGGCTGACATTGGTCAACATTTCGACGATTTCGTTGTTTTTAGCATCGCCAATACCCCAGAGTGCCTCGCGTTTGGCATTCTTACGCAAATAATTGTTGAGTTCTTCCTTCTGCTCAACGACTAAGTAATCTAACGGATAAGTCTTGACGTTCAGGGTCTCATTGTTCAACCGTTCGCTCAAATCTTCGGCAACGGCATGACTGTCGGCTTCTGTCCCGACCATTTTGACTTGGTTGGCGCGTAAAATGTCATTGACTTGGTCAACTTGCGCTTGGTCTTCACCAAAGACGAAGAACGTCTTACTGTTGATCTTAGCGTTGAAGTCCCGGTATAACGACCCGTAATCAGCTAAATATTGGTCCGTCATCTCATCGATCTTTTGTTGGAATTCTTCTGAAGCAAAGAAGTCCGGATCTGCGGCAGCTTGCCGGCCTAGTAAGTAAAGTGCCTTAACGTCTGGTTCCACATCTGTACGCGCTTCAAAATCCGCTAAGCTCTCACCGCTATCACTCTTTTGTAGGGCTGGATCAATGAAATCATCGATTTTAGCTTGCAAGGCGGCCTCATCGTCGGTCCATGGTAAATCAAATTGGGTGGCGATACGTTTGAGTGTCGTTAAGGTCTGACCAAACAAATCTTCATACGTCACAAGGATTCGGTGGGTCCGGTCACTGTCACGTAAAGATAACAGCGTCCGTACTTGCCATTGGCGCATTGCTAAGGTCGTATCCCGGTGCCAAGCACGTTCGTTCGAATGAACCACGTCCATTGGATTCCGTAACAACACGATTTCGGCTGGTAAGACATCAACGTCGGCTAAGACATGCTGCCAGAGTTCGATGTAATCATTCATCCGTGGATCCTTGATTGCTAAATATTGTTCGTTTTCAAAGAAATTTTTGAGGTAGTTGGTTAAGTCCGCCCGATCTTTTTTGATCTTCGGACTATCGTAGTAACCCTTAAAAGCCGGTCGATAACGAACGCGACTTCCTAAGGACTTATGAATTTTGATAACGTCCTTATTTTCGAAGTAACCTTTAGGATTGATTTTCTTGCTTGGTGCCAATAAATTATCGGTTCCTAACGAAATACCCATCAAATTAATGCATTTCGTCATAACTGAGGTACCTGATCGGCCGCTCCCCAGAATTAGTACTGCCTGCTTGGGCTGTTGGTGGTGGTTAAATAATCGTTGCCACAAACTCATTAATTCATCATCCTCATCATTATTTATTTTATTTCTGATACTTCGCTAGTGGGCTCACCAACTATACTAGCAACTTTTCAGTAAAAATTAATAACCATAACCCGAAAAAAATGTGATGATTTCGTGAAGGTTGCGGCAGTTTGTATGTAGATGGCTGGAATTGTCGTGATAGCTAAAAACGCTGATTTATCGGGGATTGTGGCACTTTTTCATTTTTATAAAACTGTCTGATTCAGTTTAGCTTCGAGACGGTCGCTGGCAAGCGTGAGATGTTCGGTATGAACTAATTAAATACGTTAATCAACCTAACAACCGGTCTAAATCGACGATAATTCTATTGATAATTAGCTCATTTGCGACCCCGTGGATTGCAGTTGATGTGGTTAGGATGAACAGTCTAAGTTCAAAAACTACCAGCTTAGAACCGCTGGAAAATAAGACGACTTGCCTTAAACATTCCGTGATACCTGCGTCCTATGCCAGCTTCCAGGCATTCTGGGATGGCATTCGAAGGGCAGATATGTACGGACTCAGCTTTTTATTGGATTAGTCGTTGGTTCTTAGCATACGGTACTTTTAACAAGTAACTTCACTGAATTTGTCAGGATTTCCTCTGGTTACCTGAGATAAAAAAGGCTCAAGTTATAAACGAAGCCCATTTTACCGACTAGCTTCAAGACTAGTGTCCATTGAAATTAGTGGCATTAAAAATAGTGAATAATATTCAGATAATCTTCTCAGTACTCGAACACTAAAAGTATCATCGATTCTGATTAAGCCTGTGCCTGAAGAATCTGTCACCAAATATTCAGTGGTCAATTGTGCCTAGTTAGGTGGTCGTTCATCTGTCATTCGAGCGGGTTCCCGACTGGCCGGACTGCCGGACAATGCTCAGTAGCCAAATTATTCTTAGCTGGAAGTGGGCTGCTTCCGGCTTAGAATAAGACTCGTATTTGAAATTGCGCAGTGGGTTGCTGCGTGAGTTCAAATCGATGTCCGCCCTGTTCCAGCGTTGTCAGCCGGCCCCGGAGGTCGGAATATGGCGCGCATCGGCTGACGAACAAGAATCCACAATTAGCACGTTTGAATCATCTTTAATGTCCATTAACACAAAATATGTTAAAAACATTAAAAAATAATTTGACTAAATGAGTAAACGGTGGTATTTTCTAATCAATCATAAAACACGTAAACGTCCCGAAGAGGAAAGTAATCGTCGCTACCCGTGCAGTGAGTTTGGAATAGTGGAAACCAAACCGGAAATCGACTGATGAAAAATGGCCTCCAAACGGCACCACTGAGCACTTGCTAGGTGATGACAGTTAGCTGCTGTTATTAAGCTACCGTATGAAACGTACGGGTTGAGGTCAACATCGTGAGGTGTTGGCGAATTAAGGTGGTACCGCGAACGGCAACTTCGTCCTTTAATGAGGATGAGGTTGCCGTTTTTTGTTTAAATTAATGAGCAAATGAGAAGGAGTGGTCAGCGATGACAATTATTAATAGCAATTTGGGGTATCCACGTTTAGGGGAACATCGGGAATGGAAACATCTATTGGAACATTTTTGGAAAGGTCAGCTCGACAACGCGACCTTCCACGCTAACGCCAAGAAATTACGGTTGGCTAATTTAAAAAAGCAACGTGACTTAGGCGTCGACTACATCCCGGTCGCGGATAATTCCGACTACGATCACGTCCTAGACACCCTGGTCGCCTTCAACGCCATTCCAACGCGCTTCGGCCACTTTGACCAGGCACTTGATTTACCAGATTATTACGCGATTGCGCGTGGTACGGATACGGCGGTCGCCGCTGAAATGACGAAATGGTTCAACATTAACTATCATTATATCGTGCCAGAATTCGACGATGTCACGTTTAAACTACTCGACAATCGTTGGTTGCGGTACTACCAAGAAGCCAAGCAAGAATTAGGCATTGATGGCAAGCCCGTCATCTTGGGCCCAGTTTCGTTTCTGAAACTCGGCAAACGAAACGGGCAGTACTTGGACGACGCCGCAGTCGCTGAATTACTCCCACAACTCCTGCCACTTTATCAGCAGGTCTTCCAGGAACTCGCGGACGCTGGGGCTAAATGGATCCAACTGGACGAACCAACCCTGGTCAAAACGACGCAGCCAGACGAACTCCGCCCCTACACCACTGCATTGACTGCCTTACACACAGCTGTGCCGGATCTAAAAATCGAATTACAAACCTATTTTGACAGTCTGGACCTATATGACCAAATCGTTGACCTACCCGTCCAGGCGCTGGGGCTTGATCTAGTCCACGACCACGGTGAAAATCTGGACCACTTGCGCCAACACGGTTTCCCAGCTGACAAAATCTTAGCCGCTGGGATTATCGACGGTCATAACGTCTGGGCTAGCGACCTGAACGTCAAACTCGAGCTGGTGCAACAATTGCGCCAAATCGTCAGTGACGACCAACTGTGGCTACAACCCGCTAACTCGCTGTTACACGTGCCAATCACGACCAAAAATGAAACGAAAGCCGATCCTGTTCTGCTCGGTGGCCTGGCTTTCGTCGACGAAAAGCTCCAAGAGTTGCACGTGCTGACGGAAGCCGCCAATCATGGCGTCGATGCAGTTCAAGCCGCGTTTGGCCGCAATCAGACCAACTTAACCGCGCTCAATCAATCCAGTCACCGGAATAATCAAGCCGTTCGAGCAGCTGAGGCCCAGCTCGAAAATCAGAAATTTGAACGGCAGGCCCCATTTGCGACCCGTATCAAGCTACAGCACGACCGCTTGCGGTTGCCACTACTGCCAACGACCACGATTGGGAGCTTCCCGCAAAGTGCCACGGTCCGCGCGAAACGAGCTGCATGGCGCAAAGGCAATCTTTCGGATGCCGACTATCAAGCCTTCCTCCACGCTGAAACTAAGCGCTGGATCAAGTTGCAAGAAGACCTCGGTTTGGACGTCCTGGTCCACGGCGAATTTGAACGGACTGACATGGTCGAATACTTTGGTCAAAAACTGACTGGGTTTTACGCCACTCAAAACGGCTGGGTCCAATCCTATGGGTCACGCGGGGTTCGGCCACCAGTAATCTTTGGCGACGTGGCTTATACCGAAGCGATTACCGTCGCTGAATCCGTCTACGCGCAGAGTTTGACTGACCGGCCTGTCAAGGGCATGCTGACGGCGCCGCTGACGATTATCAACTGGAGCTTCGTTCGCGATGACATCCCTAAGGCCCAGGTTCAAAATCAAATCGCATTGGCGCTCCGGCAAGAAGTCAACAACCTCGAACAAGCGGGGATCAAGATCATCCAAGTCGACGAACCCGCACTTCGAGAAGGCTTGCCACTCAAGCAGCGCCACTGGCAGGCTTACTTAGACGAAGCGGTCTACTCATTTAAGATTACGACAACTGGCGTCCAAAATGACACCCAGATTCACACCCACATGTGCTACTCGAATTTCGCCGACATCATCGACACCATCAAGGCATTAGATGCTGACGTCATTTCGATTGAAACGTCACGGAGCCACGGCGAAATCATCAGTGCCTTTGAGCAAACGGGCTACGATAAGGAAATTGGCCTCGGGGTCTACGATATTCACAGTCCCCGCGTCCCAAGTGTGGCCGAAATCGAAGCCAATATCCAACGGGCACTGCGGGTCATCGATGCCCACCAGTTCTGGATCAATCCTGATTGTGGTCTCAAAACCCGTCAGGAACCAGAAACACTGGCGGCCCTCAAGAACATGGTGGCTGCTCGTAACGCGATTCAAGCTCAGCTCACTAGCAGTGTCCATTAAAGGAGGTCGTGCGGATGAATCTCAAACAAGCCTTACAACAGCGAGTTCTCGTGGCTGATGGCGCAATGGGCACCCTTTTATATGGTAACTACGGCATCAATTCGGCCTTTGAAAACCTCAACTTGACGCATCCGGACACGATTTTACGCGTGCATCAATCCTATATTCAGGCGGGTGCAGACATTATTCAAACGAACACCTATGCGGCCAATCGGCTGAAATTGACGCGTTACGACTTACAAGATCAGGTCACGACCATCAACCAGGCTGCCGTCAGAATCGCCGTCACCGCCCGCGAGCATGCCGATCACCCCGTTTATATTCTAGGGACGATTGGTGGTCTAGCTGGTGACACTGATGCGGCCGTCCAACGCGCCACACAAGCCGAAATTGCGGCCAATGTCACCGAACAACTGACCGCCCTACTAGCAACAGAACAGTTAGATGGGATTTTACTGGAAACTTACTATGATTTGAGTGAATTATTAGCGGCACTCAAAATCGTCAAAGCACACACGGATCTACCGGTGATTACGAACGTATCAATGTTAGCCGCTGGTGTCCTGCGCAACGGGACGAGCTTCACGGATGCCATCGTCCAACTGCACGCGGCCGGCGCGGACGTGATTGGGACGAACTGCCGACTCGGCCCCTACTACCTCGCGCAGTCGTTTGAAAGTTTGGCGATTCCAGCGGATGTCAAGCTCGCCGTTTACCCAAATTCCGGGTTACCGGGCACTGACCAGGACGGCGCAATCGTCTATGATGGCGAACCGAGTTACTTTGAAGAATATGCCGAACGCTTTCGCCAATTGGGCCTGTCGATTATCGGTGGTTGTTGTGGGACGACGCCACTTCATACCGCAGCGACCGTTCGCGGCTTAAGCAGTCGCAGTCTAGTGCCGCATAACGCACCGACCCACGTGGCCCAAGCGCCAACGCTCGTCACGACGAAAAGTCAGCACCGGTTTTTACACAAAGTTGCGACGGAAAAGACGGTGCTAGTCGAGTTAGATCCACCGCGTGATTTCGATACCTGTAAATTTTTCCGGGGCGCTGAACGTCTCAAAGCAGCCGGTGTCGATGGAATAACGCTGTCGGACAACTCCCTAGCGACGGTCAGAATCGCCAACACCGCAATTGCGGCGCAGTTGAAGTTGAATTACGGCATCACGCCAATCGTTCATTTAACGACCCGTGACCACAACTTGATTGGCCTGCAATCCGAAATCATGGGATTGCACAGTCTCGGCATTGAAGACATCTTGGCCGTGACCGGTGATCCGGCAAAACTCGGCGATTTTCCGGGTGCGACTTCGGTCGGAGACGTCCGTTCTGTTGAACTGATGAAGCTGATCAAACAGTTTAATAGCGGGATTGGTCCTACTGGGAAGTCGTTGAAAGAAGCTAGTGACTTTCGGGTCGCCGGTGCCTTCAATCCGAACACGTATCGGACCGATGTGTCGACTAAATCGATCAGTCGCAAACTCAGTTATGGTTGTGACTACATTATTACGCAACCCGTCTATGACCTCGCTAATGTCGATGCATTAGCCGATGCGCTGGCTGCCAATCAGATCGACGTGCCAGTCTTTGTTGGCGTGATGCCCTTAGTTTCGCGTCGTAATGCTGAATTTTTGCATCACGAAGTCCACGGCATCCGGCTTCCTAAGTCAGTGCTGGAACGGATGCAACAGGCTGAATTGGACGGCAACGAACGAGCCGTCGGAATCACGATTGCCAAGGAGTTAATCGATGGCATTTGTGCCCGTTTCAACGGCGTCCACATCGTCACCCCGTTTAATCGCTTCAAAACGGTGCTCGAACTCGTCAATTACGTCCAGCAAAAAAATTTAACGAAAGTCCAATAAAAGAAACCGCCGCCAGCAGTTACTTTCATGCTAAAATTAGACATGAATTGTAAATGCGGAGGCGGTTTTACTATGTACTTATTCGGACACATTTTTGGTTGGCTGTGGCTGATGGTGACGGTCACGTTAGGCCTGAGTCGTCATTCCATCAAAGCAGCCAATCGTTATTTGATTCTCAGTCGTTTGGGTTACCTGCTCATCATTATTACCGGCGTCGTCTTGGCGACCAAAACCTTTGGCGGCAATTGGTGGTTGACGCTAATTAAAGCGGTGCTGGGACTCGGCACGATTGGCTTAGTGGAAATTACGTTTGCACGCAAACAGGAAAGCCACTTGAATCGCGGCCTGTTGACGTTGCTCGTCAGCTGCACCGTCATTACCATCGTTTGCGGCGCCCTACTGCACTGGCAGCTGACGGGACATTTGATTTAAAGGCGACCGTCCGCCTTTGCTGACTAACTAATATGTAGCGAGCACTTAATTAATGCGATTAAAAAAGCAAGCCGCCATCCTTGACCACTTGCTTAATACGCTTATTCACATCATTAGTTATTACGATTATTTAACCGTTTCAGCAGCATCCTGCGCATCCGCATTTTCTGATTACTTTCCATAAAAATCAGGCGCGAGGTGCCATAATTGAACAACCCAACGAGCACCTGATCAATGATTTTCACTAACATCGCTGGCCATATGAGCACTGAGATGCCGAGAAACATCAGGAAGGTATCAAAAAAGTATGACAGTCCGCGCGTTAACATGAAGCTCACGAACTCGCGACACCAGTGCCAAAAATTCTGTGATTTTGATTGAAAGACCACCGCTTTGTTGGTAAAAAAACTGAACAAAGTTGCGACGATCCACGCAATCGTGTTGGAAAATAGGTAGTGTTCAGCCAGGACAGCGTGTAGTAGCCAGAATGCCAACACGTTGATCAACGCGGCCATGAAGCCAAACACGGCATATTTCCAAAAATATTCACCTCGATGGTAGATTTTAATCAACCATTGCACGCTGTTCGCCACCGTTTCTTATCAGTCAAAATTATTATACAATAGCAATATCATACCTTGTTATCGATTCGCTGACAAGCACAGCCGTAAAATTGGCGCTCTGCGTGCTGGTCGACTATACTTAAACTAATCTGCAATTCTTCTTGGAGTGAATTATTATGAGAATTTATTTAATTGTTGCTGGGCTGATTGCTGCCTGCCTAGTCTTGATCACGATTTTAATCGCGGTGTTGGTCCACCTACACCATACAAACCAGGCAGCGGCCAAACAAGCCGAGTTATTGAAGTCGATTCGCCAACGACTCGTTCACCAAACCTTAGCGAACCAGAAACAGGACCGGCAAATCGTCAAATTGCAGACGCAAAATAACGGTTTTCGTAACCGGCTCAACCAGACGGCACCCCGGCCCGTGTCCGTTCCGCAGACGCGTCGCATCAATGCGAACTCACGCGCGATTTTTCGTTCGTATGTGATTGGCCTCGATTACTATCAAAAAGAATTCGAAGCAGCGTTAGCAGATGCCAGTGAAAGGGGCTATTTCAAGCCATATGGCGGTTATAACGATTCGGGGCTCAAGGCGGACTATTTGTACGCCAAGAAATATCGGGTCGATGCCAACGCCAACATTGGGGAAATCCAATTGGTCGAAGAAGTCGATGGGCCGCAGCGTTCAGTGCGCGTTGAACTCAAAGTTGCGGAACACGGTTATACGATTGGGTATCTGCCAAAGAAGCAAGTTGACGAAGCCTTCAATGTTATCGATATTTATGCTAATTCCGTGATGACGCTCTCCTCCAAGACTAATTTGACGGGTGGCGAATGGAAGATGGCCATTGATGCCGTTGACGAAATGCAATACATGAACGATCCGAACGCTCAGAACCGGGCCTTGCCTGATTACGGCGCTATCGACACGCCGCTCAAAATCAAGGCCGGTAAAAAATCGTACTTCCTCCAATTCACGCTCTATGAAATGGAAATCAGCAACGATGAGATTCCGCTCTACAGTCTGGTCGATACGGTCGACGGTCAACGCGGTTCAATCATCGAAGTTGATGCGGGCCCAATCTCCTACGTTATCGATGTTCAGGATGGCCCGCAGACTGGGTCTAAGATTACGGTCATTCCGGAACAGATCGACCGGGTCATTTGGGTGCCAAACTGGAAATAAGTCATCTAATGAAGTGGGGTTACCGTCATGAAAAAGTTTTTGCTAGCCGTTGTTTTAGTTTTAGCCATTGGTGTAATGACAATCGTTGATATGAAAATTATCCGACAGACCCCCTATCCGAGTCTGTCGCAGGAACAAACGAAGTAAGGAGGCCCACGCGTGACTCGGGGAATCATTATCGGAGGCTGCAGTCTATTGCTATTAGCCGGCTGCACCTCACAAGCTGAACCAAGTATCTCAACCAAAACGGCCAGTTCGGTCGCTGCATCAGACCGCGCAGAACAAACTCGGCGCGACAATCAAGCGGTCGACGCGAGTGCCAAAAAGCGTCTCGGCAATAATTATCAAGCTACGAATGACCATATTACCAGTGCCACCGGTGCCGCCCAAGCAGTTGCCCAGGTACTCCATGAACCGAAGTCGCAGACATTTGCAGTCATCCCCACCGCTAATCGCGATGGCCAGGGGCACCACTATTATCAAGTGGATGCCTACCGCAAGAAGACGGATGGTGGCCGCGGTCATTATTTGAATAGTTACTTTGTTTATGCAAATGGTAATATTACGACGAAACAGACGAATTAATGGAATTTAGAAACAAACTCAGAACGGTCCATCTCAGCTATCACTCGAAGTGAATAATGGCTGAGATGGACCGCTTTTTAATTAAAATATCTGATTGCGTTTCAAACAAAAAAGCCCTCGAATAATCGAGGACTGTTCCAAGTAGAACATATCGAAAATAAAGATAATGCCCCAGGCAGGATTCGAACCTGTACATTGTTTCCAATACAGCGACCTGAACACTGCGCGTCTGCCAGTTCCGCCACTGGGGCAGTTGAATTAACAACAATATTCATTATAGCGAAAAGTCACGAAAAAATAAACCTTTTTCTATATTTATGCAGTAATTTTTCATTGCTGTCCTCATCACAACGAAGACGCGCAATTTTGCATAGCATTTATTAATTATAAATCTCAACATCTTTGCGCTAAAATTAGAACTTATCACCCTATCAATATCAATTATTCATCAAAAAAGTCGCAACCCTCAATGCACAGGGTTGCGACCTCTTGTACTAATACAGATTAAAGTGAATTACTTTTTCTTCTTCTTGGTTGGTTTGACCATTGTAATCAGTCCGGCAAGCGCAATGCCCAACCAAGTCCACCAATTCGTGGTACCTGCATTGTGTTCATCCGTTTGTGGTAATTGTGTGGGTGAACCAACACTAGGTTGCTTGTTTGTTTTGGTGTTAGTCGTTGACTTCACACTGTCAGCAGTTATTGATTGATGTTTTGCGACCGCTGCTTTAACTGTTGCATTAGCACCATTCTCATGACTCACGGAATTTGGCTTTGCAACTTCTTTTTGCCCTGAGTTGTTGTCAGCATCATGGATCCTATCAGTATCAACTTGATGATTTGTATTCAAATTATTATTAGATACTTCATCATCATCTGCCTTGGTGCCTTGGTTGTCAGAATTAGTGTCGGTATTGCCGTTACCGTCTTGATTACCTGAACCATTGTCGGCATCACTATTACCGCCTTGGTTGCCCGAACCGTTGTCCGTATTGCCGTTGCCGCCTTGGTTATCGGAACCATTGTCCGTATTACCGTTGCCGCCTTGGTTACCCGAACCATTGTCCGTATTACCGTTGCCGCCTTGGTTACCCGAACCATTATCCGTATTACCGTTGCCGCCTTGGTTGCCCGAACCATTGTCCGTATTGCCATTGCCGCCTTGGTTACCTGAACCGTTATCCGCATTACCATTGCCGCCCTGGTTACCCGAACCATCGTCAGCAGCAATCAACGTAATCATTGTCTTCGCTAAATGCAGTTTACCTTGTTGGTCCACAAGCTCGTAAGTGAGCTGGTAAATTCCCGGGCGCTGCCAATCGACATCATCAGTAATGACAACTGCTTCGTTGATTGAACGACCATCCACATCAGTTGCCGCTAAAATATTAGCCGTTGCATCCCACTTCTGGCCGACTTTCAGCGTGACTGCTGTCGTCCGCAACTTAAGACTGGCCTCATTTTCCAATACAATAACCGTAGCCGTTGCACTGTGGTCATGACCAAGTTGGTCTAAGAAGTGGTACGTTAACAGATATTTGCCGGCTTGATTCAAATCGACAGTTCCCTGCACGCTGACTTGCTCACTCGTCTGGGCGCTACCGTCATAATCTAACACTTCAGCCACGTTTGATAATGGCGCCCAAGTTGCGCCAGCACGTAAAGTCACCGTTTCCGCGTGCAAACGCAATAACGCCTGATCGACAACAACTGGCTCAACGACTGTGACCATCGCGACTGCTTGTTGCTCATGGCCTCGCATATCCGTGAAATGATAACGGACTTGATACGTCCCTGGAGTTGCTGTGTCAACCTGCCCATCGATGACTAAATCAGTTGACGCAATTTCGTGCCCATCCACATCTCGGGCCAGTTGTAAGTTAGCTAATGGCTGCCACTCATCACCGACCGTCAGTGCGACCTGATCATGTTTTAGCAAAAGTGCCGCCTGGTTAGCTAATACGTTTACGGTCGTCACGGCCTGCTGCAGCTTATTCTGCTGATCAACGAAGCTGTATAAAACGCGATACTGACCGACGACGTTTGAATTAACGCTCCCAGAAATCCTGAGCTGGTCTGCCATTACGGGTGTCCCGTCAACATTCGTCGCTTTGACCACGTTTGCCATTGGCTGCCACTCATCACCAGCATAGAGCGTGATATCGTTTGCAGCTAACTTCAGCGCGGACTCGTTTGGTAACACAGTGACTGTTGTGGCTAATTCTTGCAAGTTCCCGTTACCATCGATGAACTGATAACTGACCTGATAACTTCCAACCACCGTTGTATCAACGATTGGTAGTGCGCGTGACCGCATCATCATCAGACGCAAGCGCTGATTTAATTTTGTCACATTCACCGAAATGCGATCTTCAGCTATCGCCTGACCATCCATGTCAGTCGCACTCACGAAGTTCATCATCGGTACCCAAGTATCACCAACATGCACTGTAACCGCCGTCTTCTCAACCACAATCGTCGCCTGATTTTCAGCAACTGTCACCGTGAACTGGGCCGTCCGCAAATGGTCTAACTGGTCAGTGAATTGGTACGTTAATTCATAATCACCGACTACCTTTAAATCATAGTGACCGAGAACTTGTAGCTGGTCAAACGTGATTGCACTGCCATCGACGTTTTTAGCACCGCCAAAGTTATCTTCTGGTTGCCACTGCCGATTACCCAGGTAAAGTGTAACGTGTTGTTGCGTCATTGTTAACGCTGCCAAGTTGTCCAAGACCGTTACCGTCGCTGTTGCACGATGCGTCTGATTGAATGAATCCGTGAAGGCATAGTTGACCAAATACGTCCCAGGCGTTGTTGAATCAACCGCATTCGTAATCTGCATGGTGGCTAAATCAATGGTACGACCATCAATATCAGTTGCTGCCGCGATATTGCTTTCAGGTTGCCAGCGATTATCTCCTGCACGAAAACTAAGTTCAGTCTGGTTAAGTTGCAAATTGGCATAGTTTGCCAACACATTCACTGGTACGATTACTTGTTGCACTGTGCCTTGCTGGTCCGTGAAACTATATGTGACCATGTATTGCCCGACTGCTTTTGAGTCAACCGTGCTGGTGATGTCTACATCAGATAAAGCAACCGCTGTACCATCGACATTTGTCGCGCAATCAAAGTTGTCTTTTTCAGACCATTTTGCACCGATGCGGAAACTTTCAGCTGTGGATTTGACCTTAATACCTGCTAAGTTTGCTAGTACCTCAACTGGAACTTCAATGCTTCGAAGCTCACCTTGTTGATCAGTGAAACTATATGTGACCTTGTATTGGCCAACTGCTGTTGAGTCAACCGTACTGGTGATATTTACATCAGCTAAATTAATAGGTGTCCCATCAACATCGGTCGCACTATCGAAGTTATCCTTCTCCGACCATTTTGCACCAATCCGGAAGCTTTCAGTCGTTGATTTGACCTTGATGCCGGCCAAGTTTGCCAGGACATCAACCGTAACCTCAGCTTTTCGAAGCTGCCCTTGTTGGTCTATGAAACTGTACGTAACCTTGTATTGACCAACTTTTTCCGGGTCAACGGTACTGGTGACGTCTACATCAGATAGAGCAACCGCTGTACCATCTACGTTCGTCGCACTTTCGAAGTTATCCTTCCCCGACCATTTTGCACCAATACGGAAACTTTCAGTCGCTGATTTAACTTTGATACCAGCTAGGTTTGCCAGCACTTCAACTGGAACTTCAACGCTTCGAATCTGGCCTTGTTGGTCTGTGAAACTATATGTGACCTCGTATTTGCCGACTGCTTTCGGGTCAACTGTACTGATAATGTTTACATCAGCTAAGTCAATTGGCGTTCCATCAACATCTGTCGCACTATCAAAGTTATCCTTCTCAGACCATTTTGCACCAATCCGAAAGTTTTCAGTCGATGCTTTGACTTTGATACCAGCCAAGTTCGCTAGTACATTAACCGTGACATCAGCCTTTCGAAGTTGTCCTTGTTGGTCTGTGAAACTGTATGTGACTTTGTATTGGCCAACCACTTCTGGATTTACCGTGCTCTCGACATCAACATTAGATAAGCCAAGCGGAGTACCATCCACATCTGTCGCACTGTCAAAATTGTTTTCCTCCGACCACTTTTCACCAATGCGGAAGCTTTCTGTCGTTGACTTAACTTTGATACTAGCTAGGTTTGCTAGTACTTCAACTGGAACTTCAACGCTTCGAAGCTCACCTTGTTGATCTGTGAAACTATATGTGACCTTGTATTGACCAACTTTTTCCGGGTCAACTGTACTGGTGATATCTACATCAGCCAAATCGATTGGCGTCCCGTCGACATCTGTCGCACCATCAAAGTTATCCTTCTCCGACCATGTTGCACCAATGCGGAAACTCTCAGTGGTTGATTTAACCCTGATACCAGCTAGGTTTGCCAGCACTTCAACTGGAACTTCAACGCTTCGAAGCTTACCTTGCTGATCAGTGAAACTATATGTGACTTTGTATTGACCAACCACCTCTGAATTTACAGTACTCTCAATATCAATATTAGATAAATTAATAGGTGTCCCATCAACATCGGTCGCACTATCGAAGTTATCCTTTTCAGACCATTTTGCACCGATTCGGAAACTCTCAGTGGTTGATTTAACCTTGATACCGGCCAAGTTTGCCAGCACTCCAACCGGAACTTCAGCGCTTCGAAGCTTACCCTGCTGATCAGTAAAACTATACGTAACCTTGTATTGGCCAGCCACCTCTGAATTTACAGTACTCTCGATATCAATATTAGATAAATTGATAGGTGTCCCATCAACATCGGTTGCGCTATCAAAGTTGTCTTCCTCAGACCATTTTGCCCCAATTCGGAAACTTTCAGCTGTGGATTTGACCTTAATACCTGCCAAGTTTGCTAGTACCTCAACTGGAACTTCAATGCTTCGAAGCTCACCTTGCTGATCAATGAAACTGTAGGTGACCTTGTATTGGCCAACCCGCTCTGAATTTACCGTGTTTTCAACATCAATATTAGATAAATTAATAGGTGTCCCATCAACATCGGTCGCACTATCAAAGTTATCTTCTGCCGACCATTTTGCACCAATGCGGAAACTTTCAGTGGTGAATTTGACCTTGATGCCGGCCAAGTTTGCCAGCACTTCAACCGGAACTTCAGCTTTTCGAAGCTGGCCTTGTTGGTCTGTAAAACTGTACGTAACCTTGTATTGACCAACTTTTTCCGGGTCAACTGTACTGATAACATCCACATCAGCTAAATCGATTGGCGTCCCGTCGACATCTGTCGCACCATCAAAGTTATCCTTCTCCGACCATTTTGCACCAATGCGGAAGCTTTCAGTCTTGGATTTAACTTTGATACCAGCCATGTTCGCTAGTACATCAACTGGAACTTCAACGTTTCGAAGCTTACCCTGCTGATCAGTAAAACTATACGTAACCTTGTATTGGCCAGCCACCTCTAAATTTACAGTACTCTCGATATCAATATTAGACAAATTAATAGGTGTCCCATCAACATCTGTTGCGCTATCAAAGTTGTCTTTCGCCGACCATTTTGCACCGATTCGGAAGCTTTCAGTCGTGAATTTAACCCTGATGCCAGCTAGGTTTGCCAGCACTTCAACTGGAACTTCAACGCTTCGAAGCTTACCTTGTTGGTCGGTGAAGCTATATGTGACCTTGTACTGACCGACTGTTTCCGGGTCAACGGTACTAGTGACGTCTACATCAGATAGAGCAACCGCTGTACCATCGACGTTCGTCGCACTTTCGAAGTTATCTTTTGCCGACCATTTCGCACCGATTCGGAAACTCTCAGTTGTTGATTTAACCCTGATACCAGCCAGGTTTGCCAGCACTTCAACTGGAACTTCAACGCTTCGAAGCTCACCTTGTTGATCTGTGAAACTATATGTGACCTTGTATTGGCCAACCTTTTCCGGATCTACTGTACTGGTGATGTCTACATCAGCCAAATCGATTGGCGTCCCGTCGACATCGGTCGCACCATCAAAGTTGTCTTTTGCCGACCATTTCGCACCAATGCGGAAACTTTCAGTGGCCGATTTAGCCTTAATGCCGGCCAGGTTTGCCAGCACTTCAACTGGAACTTCAACGCTTCGAAGCTTACCTTGCTGATCAGTGAAACTATATGTGACCTTGTACTGACCGACCACTTCCGTATTTACCGTGCTCTTGACATCAACATTAGATAAGCCAAGCGGAGTACCATCCACATCAGTCGCACTATCAAAGTTATCTTCTGCCGACCATTTTGCACCGATTCGGAAGCTTTCCGTCTTTGACTTAACCCTGATATCGGCTAGGTTTGCTAGTACTTCAACTGGAACAACAATGCTTCGGAGTTGGCCTTGTTGGTCTGTGAAACTATACGTAACCTTGTATTGGCCAACCACCTCTGAATTTACAGTGCTTTCAATATCAACATCAGCCAAATCGATTGGCGTCCCGTCAACATCAGTCGCACTATCAAAGTTATCTTCTGCCGACCATTTTGCACCGATTCGGAAGCTTTCCGTCTTTGACTTAACCTTGATATCGGCTAGGTTTGCTAGTACTTCAACTGGAACAACAATGCTTCGGAGTTGGCCTTGTTGGTCTGTGAAACTATACGTAACCTTGTATTGGCCGACTACCTCCGAATTTACAGTACTCTCGATAGCAACATTAGATAAGTCAACCGAGGTACCATCCACATCTGTCGCACTGTCAAAATTATTTTCCTCCGACCATTTTGCCCCAATCCGGAAGCTTTCAGTGGTTGATTTAACCTTGATGCCAGCCAGGTTTTCCAGCACCATCACCGTAGTGTCCTTGCTATGTTCTTTTCCAAGGCTGTCCACGAAACTGTAGGTTAATTTATTTTCGCATCCTCGACCGTACTACCATCCACATCAGTTGCGTTCACGACAACGCTAGCTGGATTCCAAATACCGTTCGCATACAGCGTGCCACTGTTATTATCTAAGCTAATTGCCGCTTGATTTTCCAGCACCTCAACCGTAGCTTGTGCCGAATGCGCAACGCCGAATTGATCAGTAAACTGATAGGTGATAGTGTATTTTCCGACCTGATTCAAGTCAACCGTACCAGTAACACTCAGAGCCGAGATATCCAGCGTTTCGCCATCGGAATCCATTGCTGATACAAAATTGTCCGTTGGGGTCCAAGTACCGAATTGATAAACGCGACTATCTTTAACCTGCAAATCAGCATGATTCTCATCAGCCTTAACGTTCACCGCTGCGGTCGCAGTATGTTCACCATGCGCATCCGTAAAGTGATAGTTGAGTTGATAACTTCCCGGTTTCTTGATGTTGGCGACTTCTGCATCATTCGCATCCGTAATTGTGAGTTCAACCGTAGCTTCATTACCCTGATCATCAATCGCCTTGTCGATATTGGTCAGCGGATCCCACCGGTCATCTGTTGAAACGTTGACCTGGGTTTCTTTAAGTGTTAGCCCGTTGACAATCACAGTAGCCGTGGCTGTCCGCACCGTGCCAGTACTGTCAGTTATTTGATAGTCAATTTGATAGACGCCCGGAATCGTTGTGCCAACGGTACCGTTTTCAATTCCATTAACACTAACAACACCATTGACCTTGGTTAAATCAGTGACCGACCCGTCAGCATCCAGTAGCGAAGCAATGTTATCGGCCGCAGTCCATGTCGTCCCTAGTTGTAAGACTGAATCCTTAGTGGTGATGAGACTCTGATTAGCAACCAATGATAGTGTAACGGGTACGGAAATCTGTTTGGTCCCATCACCATCAGTGTACTGATAAGCAACTTGATATTCACCCGAATGAGCTGGCTGTTGCAATAGCGCATTTAACTGACTCGACGTTAAAGTTTGATTAGTCGTTGCGTCCGTGACCGTGGTTGTTAAATCATCAACCGTCTTACTCGTATCAATCAAACCAGCGAGACTATCTTTGGGTGCCCAAGTACTGTTCGTCCCACTAATCACCTGCAAATCCTTGCCCAGAATATTTTGCCAGGTCCAGGTGGCATCAGTTGCAAGCGAGTTAGTACCATCGTAGCGGGCCATGAGCTGTTCTGAGGTGAGCGTCTCGGCGGTGGCATTGTTGATCCAAACACCATCGAATCCTTGAGACGGTGCTAAATCTGCACTTACCAGCCAATCGGGCTTTAGGCCAAACTGTGCTAAAGCTTGCTCTAGGGCCTCAACTGTGGAAAACTCCGCAATTATTTCCTTTCCTTCTGCTGTAGATGCATCAACCCAATCGATCACACTTGTTGGCTTAGACAACGATAGTCTTGTTTTTTGGCCAAGTATCAATGTATTTAGATGTGTCTGATACAGGCCCATCTGTGGTTCGCTATCATTAGTGTCATCCATTATCAAGTTAAATAAACCAAACACCCTAAGCGGTAATAACGTCGCATAAGTCAACTGCAGTTTTTCACCACTGAACGATGAAAGATTCAAATTTTTGAGCGCACTATCCAAATAAAACATTTTGTACATACTCTCGACATTGCTGGTATCAAAACTGGTCAAGTCCAGTGTTGCCAAGCGAGTATCACCACTGAACATCGCCGTCATGTCCGTCACTTGACTGGTATCAAACTGGTCAAAATCGACATGAACTAAAGCGATGTCATTTGCAAACATCCCTTGCATGTCTGTAACCTGGTCCATACTTAATTGTTGCTTCCAGACAAACGTTTCCATATCCGGTGAGTCGCTAAACATATAAGCCATCGTTGTCACGCTGTGCGTATCTAAATTATTAGACCAAGTAAACTGAGTATGATTGACGAGACCACTTAACATATAGGACATATCCGTCACATTGCCTGTCTGCAAATAGCTTAAATAATTATCTTTGAAATTAACATAACCCTTGAACATTCCTTGCATATTCAGCACTTTACGAGTATCAAAATTAACAAGGTTCAATGACATTGCAACTGGCAAGAAGAAGCCTGCAAACATATAGGACATGTCTGTCACGTTGCTTGTATCCAACTTTTCAAGCCCCGTAAATGATTGGACTTTCTGATCTGCAAACACATCTTCGAACATGTGACTCATCGTAGTGACCTGACCAGTCCCCAATTTACTAATATCTAGCGAAACAAGTGCTCGGTCTCCCTTAAACATCCCTGACATATTAGTCACATTGGTTGTCTTCAATGGCGTTGTATCCAATGCGCTTAATGCTGCACAGCCAGCAAACATATTGGCCATATTCACGACCTGGCTAGTGTCAAGACTTGATACATCTAACGCAGGCAACGAGGCACAATTATTAAACATGTTGGCCATCGTAGTCACCCGACTGGTCTCAAAGTTTGACAGGTCAAGTGCCGTTAATGAGCGACAATTGCTGAACATGTTGGCCATTGTTGTGACTGAAGCCGTATTTAGATGTGTAAGGCCCTCAATATTTGTTAAGGATTCACAATCATTGAAGAAATCTGCCATATTCGTTATATGGCTCGTATCAAGTTGACTGACATCTAGGCTGGTCAGCTTTTGACAACCAGAAAATAGTTGATCCATGTTGGTCACATTACGGGTATCAAAATCATCTACAAGATCAATACTTGTGAGTGTCGCACAATTAGTGAACATCTGCTTCATACTCGTCACTTGCTGATCCACAAAGTGCGTTGGTAATATCAGGCTAGTTAAACTTTCACAGTTTGTAAACATATTATCCATATTCGTGATCAAATGTGTATCAAAGTTACTCAAATCTAGTGTCTTCACATGGACTGCATTATTAAACATTGCTTGCATATCCGTGACCTGACTCGTATCAAAATTTGCAACATCTAATGTGGTCGCATAACAGTATTCAAACATATGGGACATATTAGTCACCTTGCTGGTCATAAAGCCACTAACATCTAAGTTGCCTAATGCATCGCACCGCGTAAACATGTGCGACATATTAGTGACATTACTGGTATCAAAAGTCTGGTCAGGATTATTGGGGGAATAGGTACTAATCACCAGTTTCCCCAGATTTTCATCGCCATTAAACATATGGGACATATCTGTAACATTGTGCGTATCAAATTTGCTTAGGTCAAGTGACATTAGTTGCGTACAATTATTAAACATGTATGCCATGCTCGTCACTTGACTCGTCAACTTAGAGGCATCAGAGGCACTTGTCGCCATAGCGATACTTGAAAACCCACTATTATTAAACATGTAAGACGTGTCAGAATATGCTTCGGCGAGAGCTGGCAGTGCGACTAACACTCGTTTATCACGATCAGCATTTCCGATACACCTGACGTTTTCAAACATATGTGAGGCATTGACCGAGTCAGCCGAACTAGACCAAAGATTGAGTGCCACCCAAGAGGTCATAAATGTCACTCGCTCAAACATATAGGACATATCCGTCGTTTGTTCGACACTTATCTGAGAAAAATATGTTTTCGGGTCTTCTTCATTACTTAAGTCAAAAGTTAATCCATTAAATAACCCACGTGCGTTAGTGCCAACAGCAATACTGCCTTCGAGTGCGAGTGTCAACTTTGCATTGTGCGCTTCTACATATTGGCCCCAGCCCACGTTACCCCAATCTGTCACTTCAGCATTATCATCAAACTGAACATTAGCATCCGCCAATTGCCCAGCCCCTAAGTGCAGCGTATTATCACTGTCATCGATCCACCATTCAGAAGTCCCCATGATGCCTTTGCGGGTCGTATCCGTGATTGCATCCCAAGCAGCATAATCCTGCGCTACGGTTGGCGCTGCATCCACGGTATCCAACTGCAACGAACTGGCCTGAACTTGGGCTAACCTTGGCTGTAGGCTGCTGAGTGAGTCAGCGGTGAGTCCCGCACTGGTTTTCTCATCAGTCACAGTCTGCGAGTCGATTCCATCAGTGGACGATTGTGTCTTATCAGTTCCAGTCTTGTCGGTTTCACTAGCTTGACTGCTATTGACATCTGTACTAACCGCGTCATAACCATCGTTAGACAGGCTTGTATCGTTAACTTGATCAGCTTTCGTGGCTGAATCAACCGGCACTGAATCGCCGGCATAACCAGCTTTATCGGTTTCAACAGACTGTGCTGGTGTCGTACCGGTTTCAGTAGTCGACTGTGACCTGGTTGCTGATTTGTCTGCACTTGTTGTCACAGTGGTGGTATTTTGTTTATTTTCAACAGCGTTATCACCATCGGTATACGGTGTTGTACTTACGCTTTTTGCTCGATTATCTGCTTCCGCGGTCAAGTCCGACGCAGCCTGGCCAGACTCACCAGTCTTCGCGCCTGAACTAGCAGTCCCACTTGCCGACGTGGCTTGAGAATCACTGCCAGATTGTTGTGGACTCGTTGAATCGGTCTTAGTTGATTCGGCGGTCGGTGTCGTCTTCGTGCTAGTCTTAGTGCCACTCTGCAATTGAACGACATTCGACGCTGCTGTCGCATTAGCTGTGACAACAGTCGTATCAGCACTACTCGTTGGCGTCTGTTGGACATCCGCCTGAGCCGTTTGATTGTTGACTTGCCATACTAACAACGCCGTCCCCGCTGCAAGCCAAAAGCGCCGATTTTTACGCGCCGCCATCATTACATATTCCTGATTATTCTTCATGAATTGCCCCTCCAAAGGTTTACCATTATCAAAACATGATGTTCATATAATTCTACCCACTGATAGTATACCGCGTTAATCGATGAATGAAAACGATTCCAGCGATTATTATTTATATTCTTATTATTTAACACAAACATTATTGACCGGTGACAACTACTTACCCATTTTTCATCAATGATTACGCCCAATTTTTGGCTCGCTCACTTAGATTTGAAGGCCTTAGAATCGCGACATCACAATCATGGAATCATTGGCTCATTTAATCAGCCCCAGACTCACCATCGTTTGCTCATCACTTGACGTCACGTCATTTACATAAATTTTCAAAAATCCAATAAAAAACACTATGCACCCCAGCATTTTAGTGTATACTAGATATGTTGGCGAAAAGTTAACGTGATGGCGGTAGTGGCGAAGTGGTTAACGCACCGGATTGTGGCTCCGGCACGCGTGGGTTCGATTCCCACCTACCGCCCTTCTAAAAAAGCACGCGCAATTTATTTTGCGCGTGCTTTTTGTTTACATTTATTTTCATGATTCACTTCAAGCTTGCATCCAAGCCTTCAAGGCCGCGCCGGTCCGTGAACCACTGACTGCTACGGCGTCTTGCGGCGTGCCACTGTACTGAATCTGGCCACCATACCGCCCAGCATCTGGGCCGACATCTATTAACCAATCTGCCTGACTGATGACTGCTAAGTTGTGTTCGATAATAATCAGACTATTGCCCGCATCGACTAGCTCAGCAAATAACTTCAATAGCCGTTCGGTATCCTGCAAATGCAGTCCGGCGGTCGGTTCGTCTAATAGGTAGACCGTCCCCTGTTTACCAAGCTCAACTGCCAACTTCAAGCGTTGTAGCTCGCCACCGGATAAGGTCGTCAGTGGCTGTGCAAGTGTCAAATAACCTAAACCGACGCGCACCAAATTGTTCAACGGCGCGGCAACTTTGGCCGTATCCGCAAAGAATTCGAGCGCCTTAGTCACGGATAATTGCAGTACTTCCGCAATCGTTTTGCCCAGATAGGTGTAACTGAGCGCAGTCTCATTATAACGTTGCCCATGACACAACTCACAGGTCTGAGCGACGGGATCCATGAATGCCATATTGGTGATCGTCACACCCTTGCCTTTACACCGCGGACAAGCGCCCTTACCATTGTAGCTGAACCAGCTAGTCGCGACGCCATTAGCCTTACCGAACAATTGGCGAATCGCGTCCAGAACGCCTAAATACGTGGCGGGCGTCGAACGAATATTGAGGCCCACGGGAGTTTGCGCTAGGTCAATGTAGTCGGTCTTTAGCTGCCGCTTCAAAGCAGTCACTAGCGAGCTCTTACCTGAACCCGCCACACCTGAAATGACCGTCATCACGCCCAACGGCACGTCAACGCTGACATCTTGCAAGTTGTTTTCGCTCACGTGCGTTAAGGCCAGCGTCGACTTGACTGGCCGCTCGATGTCCCACTGATGTGGCTGACGCAACCAGTGACCAGTCAATGTATCCGAAGCCAATAATTCTGGGTACGTCCCAGTAAAGGTCACTTGTCCACCGGCACTGCCAGCTTGTGGGCCCATTTCGACCACGTAATCCGCTAAGGCAAACATCGCGGGGTTGTGCTCCACGATTAGAATCGTGTTGCCCTTTTGTTTGAGCTTATTGAGTGCCTGCTTAATTAGTTGAATGTCGTGCGGATGCAGCCCAACACTCGGCTCATCTAAAATGTAGACCATGTCGACGAGTGCACTGGTCAGGTACTTGGCAATCTTGATACGCTGCGCCTCACCACCCGACAACGAGCTGGTGCCACGATCCAAGGTCAAATAGCCTAGGCCAATATCGACCAACGACTGAATTTTAGTTGCTAATTCACGGACGATATCTTGTGCGAGTGGCGCGTCAATCGTTTGCAAAAAAGCCAGGACGTGCTTCAAATCCATCGCACTCACTTCCGCAATGTTGACGCCGTTGATGTGATTGGTCAGTACGACGGGTTTCAAACGGGACCCGCCACAGTCGGGGCACGGCTTGCGAGTCACCACCGCCGCAATGGCATCGCGATGGTGTTCCGCTTCCTTTTTGCCAATAATTGACCGCTTGATGCGTGGAACAACGCCCTCGTACAACGCCGTTCTTGGAAAGCCAGCACCGGGATGGTCGAGCTTTTGTTGGGGCGCGTGCATTAACAAGTCATATTCTTCCGCGGTATAATCCTTGATAGGCTTGTCATTATCGAATAAGCCGCTAGTTGCATAACGCCGCCAGCGCCACGTGTCGGGTGCGAAGCTCACAAAGGTGATGGCACCCTGATTAAGGGACTTTTCGGGGTCGATCAACTGGTGCTCATCAATATCGTCGACATATCCCAAGCCCTGACAGGTCGGGCACATGCCTTGTGGTAGATTAAACGAGAACGTGTCGGAATAGCCGATAAACGGTTGGCCGACTCGCGAGAATAACAGGCGCAATAAGGAATAAATCCCGGTATAAGTCGCTAGTGTCGAACGGGCATTTTTACCCAAACGCTGCTGGGCAATCACGATGGCGACCGGCAAATGTTCGATGTGGCCGACATGCGGTTGCCCATACTTTGGTAAATACTGCTGCGTGAAGCTCGGAAACGTCTCATTCAGTTCGCGTCGTGACGCCGCCGCAATCGTATCAAAGACTAGCGACGATTTTCCGGAACCGGACAGTCCCACAAAGACCGTCGTGGCATACTTGGGGACCCGGAGACTGACGTGTTGCAAATTATTTTGGGTCGCGTCAAAGACTTCGATTGCCCCATGTTCAAATGGTTGCTTGCTCATCTAATCTTCCCCTCTCAAATCAAAAAAGGACCTGAATTTTCAGATCCTCCGCCTCAAACCGATTCGTCCACTAATTTGACGACCGTCCCGTAGCCCGTAACGACTAGGAACCGGGGCGCCACACTCATCTGAGCAACTTCTGTATTGAAGTTCACGTAAATGAGGCCGTCGCCACCCTGTTCTTCGGCTTTTTTCAGCAACAATGGTTTGACTTGTTCAATCAAATCATCGAAACGTTCAAATTGGTCAACACCATCAGATTCGAACATCAGGTGCTTGGTGACAGAAACAACACCTTTAATCATGTGTGACCGTTGTAGATCACCGGTTGTCATAAACATTTTATCCCAACCCCCTATCACCTCAATTCTACTTGAAAACCGCGTGACTAGCAAACGTAACCAATTATTTGACCATCCGTTTTTAAAGGACTAAGTTAAAGGTTAGGGAGTGATATTTTTGGAAACAGCAACACAACTTTTACAACAGTATACTTTCGAGCCCGTTAAGTCGAAACTGCGGGCCGAACAACACACCTTAGCTGTCCAAGCACAGGACCGCGCCATTCCATTCGGTCACTTCAAGATTCGACTGAAAAATATCGATAACCAACAGTCCTACTTGCTTGAACTGAAGCAAGCGTTACAATTGACGACCACGACCGGACTCCAGTTACGTTCCCGGTTACACGGTGTGCACGTCAAACACGCGCGCCACTTGGTTCCCAACGGTTATCACGTGCTCGCGTCATTAACGATCAAATCGGCACCCGAAGATACCCACCAGTTTGTCCATGATAAAACCAAACTGGCCTGCCTGATTCCGGTCAGTGAGCACCACGCAACTGATTTACCCGACCAAGTCCCGTTATACGCCTTCACGGATAATCACCAGTTAGTCATTAACCAGCAAGCCATGGCCCACTTATTCCTAACTTGCATCCGGCAAACGACCCATAGCAAGGTCAGCTAATCAACCTTTTTATAAATAATTTGATAGAAAACAATGTATTTGCGCAATATTAATTGCATTTAGCAAATTAATTGCGTACAATGTACTAGAATAATAGTAAAGGAGGCGGTTTGATGGCGACACCAACGAAGAATATTTTGTTAGACGAACAACTCTGTTTTGCGCTTTACACTGCCAGCAAACGCTACAATCACTTTTACGCCGAAGCTTTAGCACCCTTTAAGCTGACTTATCCGCAGTACATTACGTTACTTGCATTGTGGGAAAAGAGTCCAATGACGGTCCGGGAACTCGGATCGCATGTCAACTTGGATAGTGGGACGTTGACTCCACTGCTCAAGCGGATGCAGACTCAAGGCTGGGTCGAACGGAAGCGTGATACTGATGACGAGCGGCAGGTCAACATTTCCTTGTCACAAAAGGCGATCGATGCTAAACCTGAGATTTTCGCGCACGTTAACTCATGCATGGACCTATTAGGCTTAGACCAAGACACCTATGACCAAATCCGCGAAACAGTCAACTTTGCTTCTGAACGCATTAAGAATGCTAAACCAAGCACAATTGATTACACGGGTGACACGTTCTAACAGAATCAGACGATTAAAGCCGAAGCACGCTGCTTCGGCTTTTTTGGTGCAGTTATCAGCTGTAAATGCCCTTTCCAAGAAACAATCAATCCCAGAAATCAGCTGCAAATCAGACTTGATCAATACGGGTTTATTAATAATTTTGTCCAGTTCAGACTGCGATTTGAGCAAAAAAATGACTCTACCGCTTATTAGCAGTAGGGCCAAAGAGTTAGGTTTAAGTACAATATGGGGGATTGTACTTGCTCGTCCATCCACTTTGGGGGAGTAAAATGAACAAGTGTATAACTATTAGGTACAAGTATATACTATTACATAATTGTGAAGAAATTGTGAAGATTTATCCGGAAACGGTAAAATTAAAGATTATTTTTTAAATATATGATTGTTTTTACATCATTTTTTAAAATTCAACATATTAATAATGCTGAAATCCAAACAACCTCATTCATACAATCTATATTTCAGATTTGCAATTGCGTGTTCCAGGACCATGACTGCGGTAAAATGAGCTCAAGAGGTGAAGTCCAATGGAATTAGTTGACCGGGGATTAGGCTGGCTCGCCCGGGTATTACTGACGATTGGCCTGATAATTGGCGTCGTCGTTCCCCCAATGTTACTTAGGTTAATTAACCAACTTAATCGGCAATCACGAACCACAAACTTAGAGATCATCTTAGCCGTTGTTTACGTGCTTGTCTTCGGTATCGTCATTTTGGCCGCTAACGCCTTGATGCGTCATTATACAGGAGCCTATCAACCACAACGAATGACTCGCCACGACTGGCACATCGTTCTTGGCGGTTACGCCGTCATCTTAGTGCTGGAAAGTATATTTCAATTACTTAATCAACTTATTTATCATCAGAGTCAAACCCAAAATAATGCCGCAATTCAAAATTTAATGGCTGGTAGCACCCTCTCGCTATGGCTGATGGCCCTCAGCGCGGTGTTTTTAACGCCGATTACCGAAGAGCTGGTCTTTCGTGGCGTCCTCATGAATGCTTTTTTTAAGCAATCCTGGCTCAAAATCATTCTCAGTGGCATCGTCTTTGGCAGCCTGCACAGCAGCTCAACACTGCCCAGTTTTATGATTTACCTCACGATGGGGCTCGTCCTGGCAAGTGTTTATCAGATGACCGGCAAAATTCACGCCAGTATGAGTCTTCATTTCATCATTAATGCATTAGCAATGAGCCTGCTCTTGATGCATTAAGTTGACTGATGTTCATTCACATTTTTGAGAGCCGTCTGCCATATTTTGGGCTAAATACGTGCTACACGATACGATAAAAATCCGCACCAGTCGTAAGGCCAGTACGGATTTTTGTTCATCCCTACTTTTCGTTCTCATCACCATACTCATCCATTAGCTCACACAAGTCAAGCGCTACCACATTCCAATCAGACCTTAATGCATCAAAATCTTGTTCCTGTTCACTCACAGAAAAATTATATCCTTTTAACGTACTTCCTAGGTCGAGTGGCCTTGCAACACCACTTAGAAATGAGGGGGAAGCAAATGAGGTTCCATATTCCATCAAAGAGGCCTCCTGCAACTGGCTAGAAATTTAATAATGGCGCAATACCAGCTGTTTAATATCATTGTCACGATTACTTCTTTAGTTGTCAACTATTTCCTGTTACACAAGTAATTTCTCTCTTATATCGATGTATTCGCTTCTAGTTCTTAACAAGCTCGCTTCGACAACACAATCATCATCCACCCTATTTTAAATGAATCACAATTATCCATCTCAAAAAAGACGACCCCAGCCGCCCCAGTTCCAGTCTTCACTTGATATACAAATACCGGTCCAAACTCATCACATATCCGCGCCCACCCACACGAATAACACGTCAAAGATCAAAAACAAGACGTTAAAGTGCAGTAGCCACCAATTCATCAGGCCTTTTTCGCGAACCATGCCGAAAATGGCGAGCCCAATCCCGATAACGGGAATCAAGCCGCCTTGTAACAGCCGATAAATTGGCAAGTAGGCCCACTGCGACAACAAGACTGGTCCGGTGAGTTGTCCCAGCAACACGAATAATAAAAAGACGCCGATATTCAACAACGAACACGCAAACGCGGTCTCAGTCACTGCGCCCATCGATAATCGAAAATGAAATTGGAATCGTAGGATAAAAGTTCCGATAATCCCGATGATCAAAATAATGCCAATCACTAACATTCCCGCACGCTCCCCTTATCTGGTCATGTTCACCTTACGCTAAAATACGGGTAGCGCCTAGCCGTTGGGATGAAGCTTAATGGATTTTTAGCAAAGAAATGTGACTCACTCAATAGCGCTGCTAGATTCGAGTCAAGCATACGGCCTGGTTCAATTAATGTCCCTCAATGCTTAGCCGTGTTCTTGCAAACGGGGCTCATTTTACAGCCAACAAAAAAAGAGCGTGCAATACGCTCCCACCAAACTAACTCTTTGTCCCACTTGGTACCTTTAAGACTTTTGGTTTCAACCCCACGACCCGAATTGTCACTTGCTTTTTAACGGGCATCTTAAGATAAAACTTGCCATTTTGCTTATTTGAAATCACCTGGCGAACATGCTTGCCACTCTTGACTGTCACGATCACGCCATGTTTCGTGTGACCGCTGATCGTGGCGGAGGTGGCGTTTTGATGATAAACCACTTTCGACACTGTCAACTGCTTGACCGGCCGATGATAATCGCCTTGTAAACTATATTCAGAACCAAAAATCAACAGACAGCCCGCCAGAATCATTAGACTCAGTGACCAAAACTGCTTCATGACACCACCTCCGATCCAGTCCCCATAACTGGTATTTGATACTTTAAGGATACCTGCAAATCACGACTGCAACACAAAAAAGGTGCAAAGCTCAAAATAGCCTGCACCAACGTTAGGATTATTCAGTTGTCATTAACGATTTTGTTACATAAGAGTCAGCTTAGTCCATCGTGACCGATAAATCGGACTGTTTGATCAAGGCGACTAAATCATGCATCTTCCGAATGGCAATGTCGACCGTTTCGCCGTTTTCGAAGTAGCCCAGCTGGTGTTGCTTATCGATCCGCACCAACATCTGCGGATTGACCAAGAAACTCTTGTGCACCCGAAATAGCTCGGGATGCGCGACCGTTTCGTCACTGATTTTGCCATTATACTGGACGATGCGGTCTAATAAGTGCAGGACCAACTTGTTACGGCTGGTTCCAGTCTCGATGAACAAGACTTGTTCCAGCGGCACGTTGAAGAGCTGTCCACCCTTAGAATAAGAGAACATCGCCTTGCTCGTCGCCCCCTGCTTGGTATAGCGCTCATACGCCACGCGAATATCGGTCTCGACCTTGGCTTTGACGGTGTCTTGGCCTAAATCCTTGACGATAAAGTCCAGTGGTTCGATGCGCCGTTCGAACGTCAAAAACGCCATTTCAGAGTGGGTCGAGACAAAGACGATCTTAGCATTCACGTCAGCCTCGCGAATCTTGGTTGCGAGCGACAAGCCGTTCAAGTCCTGGCCCGGGTATTCAATATCCAAAAAATACAAGCCTTCTACACTTTCATGGCTCTGAACGTAATCCAACAGCGTTTGGGCTTGACCAGTTGCTAGGGTCAATTCCATGTCAAAATCATTAATCATAATGTGATTCGTAATAATTTGCTTTAAGGTCGCTAATTGTTCTGAATCATCTTCCACAACAAAGGTTTTTAACACGCTGCTCACTCACTTTCAATGCTAATAATAAACTCAAATCGGTGGCGCGAACTGACTTCATAAGTCACGTTGGCCAATGGGTCTAATAACTCACGGACAGTCGCTAATCCCTGTCCGTGACCCGCGCCTTTGGATGTATGACCGGCCACCATCAATTGGTCCAATCGTTCGATGGGCGCCGCCAGTGAATTGGCAAATATCAATTCGACCATCTTCGGATACTTGACCACTGCCACGGTGATTTGGCCGCCACTCTGTCCTTTGACCGCTTCAATGGCGTTATCCAATAATATCCCACTGACCCGCGCTAAGGTCACCGGGTCGATGGCCAACGCAGCGACGGGGTCATTGGCTTCCAGCCGGACTTGAATCCCCGCTTGGCGCGCGGCCGAAAACTTACTCTGGACAATTGCTTTGAGGGCTTTGTCCTTAATCTGTTCTAAATTATCAAAATGACCAAAATCGCGGCTCAAACTCTGCTGGGACTTGGTGACGACCCGATCAAAATAGGTCTGCAATTCAGGGTCATCCGCCGTATGGATGTATTCGCCCAACGACAACAGAATATTCTGGTAGTCGTGGCGGAACTTACGTAAATTCTGGTAGCTACTTTCAAGATTTTTAACATAAATATCATACTGCTTGCGCTCGAGGGCCTGCCGATTGCTCTGAAGGCGCATCGTATAGCTATAAAACAAGTAAATAAACGTGCCGGCATTGATCATCAAGATTGCCACTAGTATCAACATCAGGATGCCTAAAAAGCCGGAGCCAATATTGTAATTATCAGCGGCAGTCGTAATGGTGAAAAAGGCCACTGCCACGACGACCAAAGCACTGACGATCACGTTCAAGGTCACTTCATCACTAAATTGCCGTGGGTAACGTTTTTGTAAAATTTTAAAACTGACCACTACCGCCAGCATGCAGGCAGTTACGATCGTCTCACCAATCAATTCAAATAACCAGCCGCTCCAATCATTCAATCCGAGATTGAGCAGGTGCAGAATCGACTCAGTGGCGTAATTACCAAAGAAACTAAATAGAATGTAAGCTAACGTCGCCGTCAGACTGGTGACAATGAAGTACTTTTTACGACGCACAAACGCCAGCAACCCCATATTGACCATAAAGGTGATAATATCTGAATAGTCGTCGTATAGCATATAAATCGCGGTCAGGAGCACGGACATCACCGCGATACTGGCATACACCCTTTTCTGGCGTAACTCGCGATTGATCAGTATTTGTAGTAAAAATACCAGCATGACCGAGTACCAATGGTCAAACGCCGCGATATACCAATAAACGTAAACGATAACTGCTCCCCTCCCCACATTCAGCTCAATACTACCATTGTAGCGAAATTAATCCGGTTTGTATATTTACAGCATAAAAACTTAACAATCTTTATCGAATCACTGACTTCTAACAAAATCGTCCTCAAACCGGTCGTCCCATGGCATCCAGGCCTTTTGATAGCCGATCGCTACCCCTGCGGCCAACAGTTATGACCGCATCAAAAAAGCGACCCCCATACACTATTGGCGTCGCTTGATTAGTTTAATTAATGAAAATCACCGGGCATGAAACTTTCAATCACCGCGGTGGTGTTAAAGGTCTCAAAGCTATGGAAACTGGCCTCATCAATTTCGGCATAGCGAATCGCAATTTGCGGCCGCTTTTTGAGGTCAAACATATCAACGTAATTGAATTCGATGTACTTCTTGTGTTCACTGTGAATAAAGCCGGCATAACTATCACCGTGTTTCTTGATGCGACCAGACAATTGAATGACTTGGTCATGGCGAAAGGCCTGCTTCAATAGTGTCTTGAGCAGTGAATGCTTGGTCTTACTTTGTTTCTTCAACAACTTAGCAACCAACCGTTCCGTATTCCAGACATCAAAGTACCCGCGTTGCTTGGCGAGTGTAATGATAGTCGTCATACTCTTCAAATAATCAGTGTCACTAATCACGCGGGCTAACGATGCTTTACGAAAAACCACTAGCCCATCTAGTTCACCATCGACATTAACGGCCTTAACCAGCACAAACTTTTCGTCCTGCTGAATGACATAGCCGACACTAAATTGCTCATTGGTTCCCTTGGAATAAATCTCAACGAGGTTTTTATCCTTAATCGCCTTAGCTAAATCGTCGCGAATCGCACTCATGCGTGTTCCCCCATTCGGTAATTTGTAACAAATAATTTATCTCATATTAGCACATTTTCAATTACCATGATACCACTCGTAAATATTGAAATCCAAATGGTATCTTTCATTTTGACGATAAAAATCGGTTTATAATACAAATTTATTAATTACTTCAGCTAACGCATCATGATTATTATCCGCTGCCGTCACATACTTCGCTGCTGCTTTGACGGTATCAATCCCGTTCGCAACACTGACTGGCAGGCCCACGGCGTTTAACATTGGCAGATCATTTCCGTTATCACCGACTGCAATGATTTCATCCGTGGTGATGCCGAGTAATTTACCCAATTGTAGGGTCGCACTCCCCTTATTCACGCCGGCGGGATTGAATTCCACGTACCGGTCCGATGAATAGGTGACGGCTAACTTGCTGGCGTCAACCCGTTGTTCAGCCGCAGCCCGCATTGCTTTGCGGTCAGCCATCGTTGGCAAGGCCATGATGATCTTCATGATATTCATATCCTTGAAGCGTGAAAAATCAGGTTCGTTCATTACTTCAAACGTCACCCCACGGTTTTCAAGGTAGGCGGAATCACTAGCAACCGGATTATAAATGTACAGTTTATCTTGCGTATATACATGGGTCGCTGCGCGTTCATCGGCCACCCCAGCTTCAAAGACGCCCTTGGCAAGTTCGTAAGGCATGGCGTTAACGGCCAGCGGTTTGTTACCGGCATTTTCCAAAATCAAGCCACCATTATATGAAATCGAATATTGGTGCGGTTGATTGCGAAGCCCCATCGTTTCCAAATCATTTTGAAAAGAGGTATAACTCCGCCCTGAATTTGGCACGAAGAACACGCCCTTTTCAGCCGCCGCTTTGATGGCCGCTGTATTCTTAGCTGACAGCGTCCCGTCATCATTCATCAATGTTTCGTCTAAATCACAAACAATCATTTTATACATATCAATCGTCCCTCTCATCCAGTCCACTACGACCATCCTCGGTCAGTTTAGGTTTACCATTCCACTCTAGCGAAAGATTGGGGGAAATGCAACCGCTTTATTTTGAAGTGTAAAGTACCAATCTGATTTGAACATGTTTTAATTCCATATTCTTGCGAATCAGTAAATCGGGATACGTTAAGGGTCTGTCCTAGAGCACAAAATACATATAGTCGTGATTGCCAAGCCAAATCTCCTCTATTTCTATCCATCCTGGCGAAAAACAAGCTATAATTTTTGCTAAAGCGTACAACTCCCAATCATGGCGTTAGGTGTATACACTCGCACCATGCTAAAATGTACCTAATTCAAACGAACCAAACCAGAAACGAACTTAAATTCCCACGCCTCCCCCAACACAGTCAATCAACTAGCAGCGGGTGATTAATCATGAAAACAAATAATGCCGCGTTAATGCGCGACCTATACAACCTAATCTTAAATCCTGCGACCCGCGACTGGGAGCGGCATTTACTCGTTCAGGCCAAAGATAATCCGCAACAATTATCCCCAACTGGTCAATTGAAGCAGTTGGAAGCCGATTTACGGCCACTCGCGACTCGTGATAACCTCACGCCGGACGTGATGGATTTCTACTTGGCACTGACCGGCAACGGGTCCGTGGTGCCCAAATCAGATTATTCTGACACACCACAAATCGATGCTAGCCATGAAGAACGCGCCGTGTTTGCCGGCGGCTGTTTTTGGTGCATGGTCGAGCCCTTTGACCAACGTCCCGGAATTATTGCCGTCACTTCGGGCTATACGGGCGGTTCGTGGGCACAACCCACCTACGAGCAAGTTAGCGGTCAGTACACCGGCCACGTTGAAGCGGTCGAAATCAGGTATGACGCCCGTACAACGTCTTATCAGGAACTTGTCGAACTATACTGGCAACTGATCGACCCGACCGACCAGTTTGGACAGATTAATGACCGCGGCAACCAATATCGTCCGGTCATTTTCTACGCCAATCCAAGCCAAAAGGCAATTGCCACGGCGTCTAAACAAGCCGTCATTGATTCAAAGCGCTACAAACAACCGATCGTCGTGGCAATCGAACCACTAAATCATTTCTGGCCGGCTGAAAATTACCATCAGAATTTCTACCGCAAGCAACCGCAACGTTATCGGCGAATGAAAAAGGCGCATGACCATTATTTGAAGTGGCTGGCGTTTAAAAACAAGTTGTGACTCGTACTTCTTCTTGATATGCAACATCCGCTAAATAAGCGCAGTAGAAGGCGGCGTAATTCGCGTCAAATCATAACTATCAAAAAATTAGGCTGACCGGTCTCCGTTGGGACTAGTCAGCCTAATTTCATCTAAATTTCTTCATTAAAAATAAATTTTTTGATTAAATAAACGTTGATTTATTGGTCATGAGTAGCTTTTGAACCGTTTATGGCGCTCATTAAACATCGATTCCTAATTCTTGGTAAGTATCTTCATACATACTCAATTTATCTGGATAGATATGATTAGTCTCTGTTGAATACGCTAATTGGCCCTTAGCCAACTTCTCAAGTGCTCTTGTTCTAGTCACATCCAGGCCGAATTTAAGATTCAGCTCACGTAAAAAATCGTCGATATCACGTGACTGCCCACCCAGTTCTTGTGCAAAAAAATCATTTAATGGCGGACATTTTGGTGTCGGATGACTCTGATTAACATAGACTGAACCTCGCGTCTTGATGGTTCTAATGGACGGAATGGTGAAAATCAACCGTTCATACGCAAAGTCGCTCAGTTGAGATTTAGCCATAAAATCACTTTCAAAGCCTGAATCAAGCAACGATTTCCAAGTGAAAAAGACGTCATCCTCAATAAATGACATGATTTCTTGCAGAAACCGATCAATATCCGATTTGGTCACGCCAATGCGACCCAATCCCTTCGCCGTCAAGTAACGGGTCGAATCTATCGCAACCAGGTCATGTTGCAATTCCAAATTATACGCCTTGAATCTAAACCAGTTGTTCGGATAAGCTTGAACCTTCTCAACTGAAATTTCGTCATCCGCCAACCACAGTGCTCTAATTGCATCATTCAAAGAAGCATAAGATTTTTGCATTAACAGGGCACTTCGCTCGATGTAACCGAGTCGATCCATCAGTAATGGTGACACTTGTATCGACGGATCAACTAGCTTAATAATCGCTGCAGCCTGGTCATAAGGATATATTGGTTCATTGAGAACAACTTTCATTTTACGATAAAAATCTACATCACTGGGCAACTTAACATTCATATTGATCATATTGCGATGAATGTATGGCTTATAAGTTGTTCCCAAGTATGACCACATCGTTGGACGCTGAAGCGCAAAATTAGCTTCAAGGTAGTCAACGGTATCTGCCAATGATTGCCCGTCAAACTGTGAAAAAACACCAAGATAAAATTGCTCCTTGCACTGGGTATCATTCTTGATTGCCCCAATGTAAACCTGCGACTGACGAACAATTGTATTTAAGCGCTCAAACCGCTCATAGCCCAAGCCTTTTAACAAATTAGCTAACTCAGAACTTTCTTGCAGCCCTAGTTCGGCCATCAGCGACTGATTGTGGTCAAAAAAGTAATCAATCCCATAAATGCCATCTGCAACATCAAATAGTGCATTCAACTCGTCCAGATAGTCCAGTATATCGTGCAGATCCAACTCATAGTACCGAAAGTAGCCATTCGTTCGTTGAATAATATGTGCTTGACGTTCGATCTGGGCCAGTACCGCACGAGCCGAAATGGCAGTCGCCTGCATTTGACCATGAGCTTCAAAAAAGCTTTCCATTTGAACGACCATTTCATCATTATCAAAGACCCGTCGATTGTTAAACAGAATTTCATCAATCACATTGGCGGCCGAAAAAGGAACCACTTGATTCGCGTGATTAATGAATTTTCCGTGCTGATTCAATCGGGCCCCTAAAGCATCCGGTGCCACTTTATTCAGTGCGAGTAAGTATTGGTCCAATGACGCCAGCGTTTTAGGGCGTTTGTACTTAAGAGTCAAATAAGTATATATTTCCTCAGTCCCTTGAGTATAGTTTAAAAATTGATCGAGTTGGATATCATAAGTCAATACTAATTTGTGATATTTCTCAACATCGTCAAATAATGGAAGCTGCTGAACCATTTTGGCAATGATCTGACGAACACGCTCACGCGTCAGCCCATGTTCATCACCAATTTCTTGTAACGTCTTCCCTGACAAACGACTCACTAGGAGGTCTTTCTTCTTAAAGTCTAACGTTAAAAATGCCATTAACGTCTTCGGAATTTTCTCAACGCCAAACCACTTTTGAAGCTTTGCTGCGGTTCGCTGCTGATTTGCAACTTGCGCTAATCGCACACTCAAATCAACCTCTGGCTTGGTTTCAAGCTCCCGCTGTAATTCCGCTTGATTGGTGACTTTCCAATCAAGATAGGCTTGAACGAGGGCGGCATTTTCCATTGGATTTTTCCGCCAATCAGTTGGCATCTTCATCTGTTGCCTAATCATATCATCTAGTTGCGAGACCGTTCTGACCCCATTTCGTTGCAAGCTTCGGATTAACTTATCACTTGCGCCCACGATTGCTAGAAAGTACAGCGAATCAGCCAGATCAGGATGATTTTGCTGCCAGTTCACTTGAGCAGCTTCGATTTGACTCACCGCTTGGGCACTTTTACGACCCACTAATTGTTCCCACAATAATGCAACGTGCTGTTCATTGATTAAGTCATAAAAGTGACAAGTGGTGGGATCTAACTTATCAATTTTCCCCTGACTTACCCCTAAAGTGGCTAAGGCACAACACATGATTGGATTTTTCATAACAATAGCCATTCCTTTCGATTATCCGCCAATAATAACTTCAGCGTTAATGCAATTCCCCTACCCTTGCGTTTATTATAAATGTACGCTCATGTTCAAGAAAGCAAATCCGCAATTTCTAATCCAACTATATCCGGAAGTATACTTGAATTTTAATAGACCCCATCTATTCCCATCTGTAATGGGTGATCTGTTCGTCATACTAACAATCTCCAAATGTCAGCGCCGTTTTACACCCCACTTACGCCCCAAGTGTGGCATAAGCCTCACACGCGGGGAAACTGATGTGGCACTTCATTTAAAACCTGTTATTCTCATTGGTGCACAGGCGAATTTCCAGCGGTGTTACCTGACACCTTTCACCACAAGGGGGAGTAATGACAATGATTAAAGCAGAATGGGCCTATATGCAGCGCCACAAATTTATGATGATCGTCATGGCAATTATTATGTTGATTCCATCGATATACGCCGTCACATTTCTTCGGTCAATGTGGGATCCGTACGGACGGCTCAATCACTTACCGGTCGCTGTTGTCAACCAGGACCAGGCTGTCACTTACCAGGGCCACCGACTCAGTATCGGCCACGACCTGACGCACACACTCAAGCAATCCGATGCGCTGGAATTTCATGCGATGACGGCAGACCAAGCCCAAGCCGGATTAAAAAATGGCCGCTACTACATGGTTCTCACGATTCCTAAAAACTTCTCGCAGCACGCCACGACCTTGCTCAATCGGCACCCACAGGCGATGGTGCTGCACTATGACACGAGCGCTGGCCATAACTTTGTCGCTAGTAAAATGGCAACTTCCGCGGTCGGCTCGATTCGGACATCCGTCGCACAAACGATTACGACCAGCTATGCCAAGACGATGTTTGCAGCTATCAAGCAGCTAGATGGCGGTCTCAAAACCGCTGCGACGACTAATCAAAAACCCGCCACCGGTGGCACCCAACTGGCATCGGCCAATCGGCAGCTCGCCACACACCTTGATACGCTAGCTACCAGTTCACTGAAACTGGCACAAGGTAGTCAAACGATGCGTATCGGTTTAAATCGATATATTAACGGCGTCGACCAACTGCAAGCAGGTAATCAACAAGTCGTCGCTGGACTGACGCAACTACTCGTCAAAAGTAATCAGCTGGTGACTGGATTCGATCAACTTAATACCGGCGCTCAAGTGCTGAATCAGGGCGTCAATCGCTACGTCACCGGCGTTCAGCAAGTTAACGTCGGCACCACCACGGTTAATAACGGTGCCGGTCAAGTGGCGACTGGTGCTCAGCAATTCAGTCATGGCACGGCGCAATTAGCTACTGGGACGCAGCAATTTGGAACGGGACTGAATCGCTATGTGGACGGTGTGAGCCAGGTCAATACTGGTGCCACGAGTCTTAGCCGTGGCACCAGCCAGTTACAAGCTCAAACGACCCGTTTAACTGGCGCAACGACCGCACTTACGGATGGCGCTAGTCAGCTTAACACCGGTCTTCAAACGCTAGATTCACATAGTCAAACACTAACTGCCGGACTGCAACAGCTTCAAAATCAGCTGCAACACCGGACCAGCGACCAGGCAGCGCTCAACACAGCTGTGACCGCCTTGCAAAAGCAAGCGACGGGCAGTGACTTGACCACCGTTAACAGCGCACTCAACGCCCTGTCAGCAGCCATCAAGGCTAGTGCAACGGTCCACGCCAACGTCGCTGCAACAGCGGATCGTCAAAACCTAACTTCCACTCAAAAATCCGCCATTTTAGCGACGGTGGATCAGTCAACCAATCAGGACGCCATCAACGCTGCGCTTGCGAGTTTGACGACTGCACTCGCACAAGTTAAGCAGCCCACTGTTGACGCGATCGCCCTTACTAACGCCCTCAGCGTCATCAATCAGCAGCAGACGGTCCTCGCCGGCTCAGTCGCTCAGCTTGCTACCGGCGCACAAGGGTTGACTAACGGCATTCAAACTGCCGGAACAGCGGCCAGCCAACTGAACACTGGTTTGACCCAATTCAAGACCGACCTGCCACAGCTCACGACCGGCATCACGACGCTGGCCAATGGCGCAACGCAACTAGCTTGCGGAACGGCCGGACTCACGACCACTAGCTCACAGCTGACCCAGGGCTTCCAGGCGTTAAGCACAGGCACCGACCAACTTAACCAACGCAGTCAGCAGCTCGCCGCTGGTGCTGGTCAAGTCGCAGCGGGAACCCAACAATTAGCGACGGGAACGGCCCAACTCAGTAGCCAAGGCAACCAGCTCACCCGCGGCAGCAATCAAATCGCGACTGGACTTGGCACAATTCAGACTAAATTGCCTGGCCTCACGACTGGTATTACCCAACTTACTAACGGGGCGCAACGTGTCGGCAATGGTCTCAACCAACTCGCCGCTAACGGCAACACCTTAACGACTGGCAGCACCCAGCTCGCCAATGGTAATCAACAGTTAGCAAGTGGCGCGCAACAACTTGCCAACGGTGCGAACCAGGTCACGGCCGCTGACCAGACCATTCAAAGCGGCAATCAAACCTTGGCGACCAAATTAGGGACGGCTGCCAAGCAAGGCCAAGTCAACCCGTCCAAGTTGACGTATCAGCAAATCGCTAAACCGGTGACGACGACTCATTCAGATTCGGATCAGGCTGCCAACAACGGGACTGGCATGGCACCCTACATGTTAAGTGTGTCGCTCTTCGTCGGCGCGCTTGCCTTTAACATGATGTTTGATTTATATACGCCACGCAAGCATCCAAAATCCGCCTTCGAATGGTGGTGCAGTAAGGCAATCCTAGTGCTGGCCTCTTCACTGATGGAAAGCACCATTATGCTTGGGTTAATGATGCGAATCGATGCGCTCACACCGATTCATCCGTTCGCCACCTGGTTGGTGCTGATTCTGACGGCACTCCTATTCATGACGATCGTCGCCTGGCTGAACCTCGTCTTCGGTAAGGCCGGTGCCTTCTTCAGCATGGTCTTGCTGGTCCTGCAGCTCGGCGGTTCAGCCGGCACTTACCCGATTCAACTATCCGGCCGCTTTTTCCAGATGATTCACCCGTGGTTACCGATGAGCTACAGCGTTAACGGATTACGACAAACCTTAATGACTGGCAATTCCGCGCTTGGTGAGCTGGGCATCTTAGCACTGATTCTGGTGCTATTCGTTGCTTTTACTGGGCTGTTCTTCCTGCGTCGTTACCCACGGCTCGCACAAATTGATTTCGACGACCCGGCTGCCCTCAAAGCGACCCAGAGCAAACTAGCTACGCATATTCAGCGTCGGTTGCGAGCTAAAGCAAGCGATGGCCCCGACCTACACTAACCGAATATGATGATTGGTCAGTGCACCGCTTAATATTGACCACCTGTCTAAAAACGTCTCGCACACTTGTGTTGGGGCGTTTTTTGTATCGATTTTGTCAGTAACTGAACGCTTTTCGCGACTAACCGATATACTGGGGTTGATTCGAGCTTGTCGTGCCATGTTCCCGAAGTCTTGAATCCTAGTCACTAGCCACCGATAACGTGCCGGCTGTGCTCCCCATCCACCCCCCGCCTCAAGCACAGCGTCCACCAGATTAAGTCACTATCCAAACGAAACAAATCGTTAGTACGGGCAAAATTCGACCGCGTATGCTGTGGTTAACCACCAATTGCCCCGAAATTCATCTCGTATATCAATTGAGTCAACGTTTGATTTTGGCTATACTGTTATCAGCTAAACAAAAAAGGAGCGCTCGTCACATGATTAAAGAATTTAAGGAATTTATTGCTCGTGGGAACGTGATTGACTTGGCCGTTGGGGTCATTATCGGGTCTGCTTTTACCGCCATCGTCAAATCGTTGACCGATAACTTGATCAATCCGTTGATTGGGATTTTCCTAGGTCGTGTCGATTTATCCAACTTAAAAGTCAGTATCGGTGATGCCACTTTCAAGTACGGGTCATTTTTGAATGCCATCATTAATTTCTTCATCGTCGCCATCGTTGTGTTCATTCTGGTGAAAATTATTAATAAAGTCGTTAAAAATGAACCGGAAGAAACTGAGGATGAAGAAGAAGTCGATCTTTCCGCGCAATACTTTGGAAGAAATCCGTGATTTATTGAAGGAACAAGCCAAAAAATAGCCCAAAATAGCACCGAAGCAAATTTTTCATTAAAAGTCTATATGGTATTCCAACTTTTTTTGAGATACAATATATTGTGCAATTTTTTATAAAGAGGGGCTATCATGGTGATAATAACAGCAGGAATGATTGGGGTCGGCAAAACCACGTTAACGGGGCTGATTGCAGACCACCTTGGAACGAAGGCATTTTACGAACCGGTTGGCGACAACTCAGTACTGCCACTTTACTATTCGGATCCAAAGAATTACGGGTTCCTATTACAAATCTATTTCCTCAACAAGCGCTTTGCAATGATCAAGAAGGCATTGGCCGATGATAACAACGTTCTCGACCGCTCCATCTACGAAGATGCCCTCTTTACCAAAGAAAACAACGCTGAGGGTAATATTTCTGACACTGAGCTGAAAGTTTACTTGCAACTATTAGACAATATGATGACCGAATTAACTGAGTTGCCTAAAAAGGCGCCGGACTTGATGGTCTACTCCGAAACCGACTTCGATACGATCCTCTACCGGATCAAGAAGCGGGGTCGTGACTACGAACAATTCGATAACAATCCTGAACTTGAATCATATTACTACAAGATGTGGACCGCCTACCGCAAGTGGTATGACGAATATGATGCGAGTCCGAAGATGAAGATCGACTTACAACAATACGACTTAGAGAAACCTGAAAATCAACAAGCCGTACTCGCACAAATCGATGCTGAATTGGGTAAGATTCGCAACCCAGCCAGTGTTTAAGCTTTCGAATGATAAAAAGGAGTGGATTTCCGCCATGGAAATCCACTCCTTTTCTTATGCTGACAATTAATCACAACTATCAATAATTGATAAGTGCGTTTGAACTAACCTGTCGCGCTTCGAGCTGCACTTACATGGCCGCTCGTACTTGTTGCGCCAACTCAAAATTATTCGTAATGACCGCGTTAACGGCCGCTGCAAACAATTGTTGCATGACTGCCGGCTCATCAACGGTCCACACGCGTTCCGCAACTTCTTTCACCGGTTGGAAATGCTCGAGATGCACGCCTTCCAAATGTTCATGGGTGGCAAATTCATCTGGATTACCCAAATGTGCTGAGGTCAAAAAGGCGTACTTTTGACTGGCATCAATGGCATAGGCGCGCTTCAAGCTCTTCAAATTGAAGGACGAAAAGACGACCGGATAGACTAAATCTGTCTGCTTGATCATCCGCAGTACGATCCGTTCGATGCCAGGATAGAAGTGGCGGTCGGTCTTGAACTCTAGGTTTAAGTGTACCGGCTCACCACTGACGAGGCTCAAAAACTCTTGCAGTGATGGCACGGGTTCTCCGTTAGCCAGCTTGAAGTAACGTAACTGTTTGAAAGTCATATCGGCAATGGCACCCTCACCATCTGTGGTTCGATCGATGCGTTCATCGTGCATGATGACGGGCACCATGTCCTTGGTCAGATGCACATCAAATTCGAGTCCGTCGATATGATGGTTAATGGCGTAGGCGAAGCCCGCTAAGGAATTCTCTGGAAACTTCACGGGCACGCCGCGATGACCGTAAATTAATGACATATTTGGCACGTGGTTTCAACTCTTTTCGATTAATGACGACCGTTTGCACGGTTATTTGATTCTAACACTTGATTGTAAGTATTTTCAGCTGTTTGCAAAGATTTACGAATATCTTGACCCGCAAAAATTTGTTGCATCGCATTTTGAATGGCGGTCCGCGCTGGCACCCATCCGTCCACAAAGACACCCGAGTTGGTATTATTAGGTTTGGTGCGAGCCATTTGATTCCCAGAGACTTCCAACACTGGTGACTTCTTGAAGAGCTTCTTCAGTGTTGGTTCATCCTTGGCATCCTTATTAACAGCTAAGTAGCCGGTCTTGGCCTGCCAATCCGCTTGGACTTTCGGACTAGTCAAATACTTGGTGAATTCCCAAGCCCCGTCTTGAACAGCACTAGGCTTGTCATTTGCGATCCACAGCGCTGCTCCCCCAACAGCAATTCCGTTGGCCTTTTGACCATTTGGCCGTGGGAAGTATGTGACGCCGAGGTCGTTCTTCAAGACTTGATAGAGTTGGCCGGTCTTCGCTGATGACTGCATGAAAATCCCAAGGTGCCCCGATAAGAAGGAAGCTGCTTCATTGGCGGCCGCATTACCACCGGAACCAAAGTTCATGAAGTCACCGTAATCAATATTTTCTTTGACCCACTTCATGGCATTGATGGCGGCGGGACTCGTAAAGTTGACCTTCGTCGCATTACCGGTGTGACCATTATCATGATTAGCGACTGGAACGCCTGCATTGGCCACGAGTTGTTCGAAGAGCCATGAGTAGGCCTCCATGGTCATCCCCTTCACTTCGCCATGTGATTTATCATGAATCGCTTTGGCGACCCGCGTGATATCATCATAGGTTGGATCGACAGGTGGTGGTGTAATGCCGTACTTCCGCAGCACCGCTTTGTTGTAATAGAGGGCAGTTTGGGAGGCGTTGAACGGCATCGCTAATAATTGGTCCTTACGCATCACGATAGCCTTTGCCCCTGGAATAATCTGACTGGCATCATAGCCATCACGGTCGATGAACTTTTGCATCGGCGTGGTAAAACCACTATGATACATCTGACTCGTCGAGATGTCCATCGATTGGAACAACGCTGGCGATGCCGCGGTCCCGTGCGTATTGAGAATCTTCTGAATGAAGCCGTTGTAGCCGCCTTCGAATTCAGCGACCACTTCATATTTAGACTGCTGCTGATTAAAGGCTTTGACATAGGCATCGATTGCCTTTTGGCCGGGTCCCTTCATTTCATGCCAAAAGACGACTTTGATGCGGCCAGTATTGGCTTGCACCTGACTGCGATTATAGGCGAAGGCCCCCAGCGCGAGTACCAGAACAACTAATCCGAGTCCCCATTGCCAGGACCACCGCCATTTGTGCATCATTTTCATCATTTCACTGAGCCCTCGTTCAATCCAGATTTAAAGTAATGTTGCCCCCAGAATAGGACGATTAATGTCGGAATGACGACGATGGCAGCACTGGCTTGGACCAGGCCCAATTAGTCGCCGTTTCTTCAGAATGCAATTGACGCAGGCCATCTTGCACCGGCCGTAAACGATTCGAGAACGTCGTCAACATTGGCCACAAGTATTGGTTCCAACTTCCTAAGAAACTGTAGGCGGCTAACGTCAATAGACTGATTCGCGAATATGGTAGCGCGACCTTACGATAAAATTGCCAGTGGGATAAACCATCGACATCCGCGGCCTCTTTTAAGTCCCATGGAATCTGTTTGAACGCTTGCCGCAACATAAAAATCCCAAATGCGGAGGTCAAAAATGGAATTACCATCACCGCATAGTGGTCCAACAAGTGCATGGCACGGACGGTGTGGAAATTAGGAATGACCTCGGCTTCAAATGGCAGCATCATCGTCGCCAGGACCACGTAGAAGAGCTGATCCCGGTACTTAAATTCCAAGAACACAAAGGCGTAGGCTGCAATAGACGCGAAGAATAAGTGTGCAAACATCTGGATCAACGAAATCACCAAACTATTGAACAAATAGCGCAATATTGGCGTTTGAGTGAAGGCTTCATGGTAATTCTGCCAGGACATCACCCCGCTCAACGACCCTTTGGCGATGGCAGTCGTTGGTAAGAAACTCGTCCAGAGCCCTAAGATAAAGGGCAAGATAATGATCAGGGCTAACACGCTGAGTACCAGATATTTTAAAGCTAGTGCTACCCGCCGCCGGACGATGGCTTGATGGCCTAATGTATTTTCCATTAATAGTTCACCCGCTTTGCTAAAAGTTTGAATTGAACCACCGTGATAGCAGCAATGATGACCGCTAAGACGATTGACTCGGTACTTGCTAAGGCGTAATTACCGTCCACGAAGGCATCTTGATAAATACGATACACGAGTAAATTCGTCGCGTTGGTTGGGCCACCAGCAGTCATCAAATCAATCAAGCCAAAACTTTTGAAGGCTGAAATCAATGTGATCACGGCCACGAAGAATAGCGTTGGCGAAATCATCGGTAGCGTAATGTGCAGGAACTGGTAACGTCGATTCGTACCAGCCACATCTGCAGCATCATATAACGTCTTGGGCACTGATTGAAGCGCACCAAAGAAAATCAAAAAAGTAAAGCCCAGGTGCATCCAGACGCTGGTCATGATGACAGCGACCATCGCCCAATGTGGCTCCGTCAGCCAATTAACGGCCGGTAAATGCAGCCAAAGTGCCACTTTGTTGAGAACCCCAATTGACGGATTAAACATGAATAACCAGAAAATGGCTGAGACCGAGACCGAGACCCCCATTGTCGATGTAAAAATCGTCCGAAAGAACTCGATACCCCGCACTTTTTGGTTGGCGACGGCCGCTAACAATAAGCCACCAATCAAGGTAAAGACCGTCACACCAACGACGTAGAGTCCGGTGGCCTGCAAACTGGCCAAGTAACTCTTCGTACGCAACAAATGAATGTAATTTTGGAGCCCGACGAACACGGTCGGTTCCCCAAATGAATTGGTCAAAAAGAGGCTGAGATAAAAGGTCCGTAACATCGGATAAAAGACGAAGATGCTGAGTAACAACAGTGATGGGCCTAAAAACAGCCATGCATAATACTTATCGTTGCGCTTGAGCTCAAAGCTGACCGGTTGGGCCTGTGCCTGGTCGTTGGACTCTGGTGACAGTCCCGGTTTAGGACGTCGCTTAATGGACGGAAACGAATTGATCACTGGTTGCACCCCCTTCTTCTGCAATTAATTGTTCGTGTTCATCAAAGATAAAGACTTTACCACTGACTGTGACCGCAATGCGCTGATCTAGTGGTAGTTGAACTTGTCCAGCTTGAACGATTCGCAGGGCTTTGCCATTGTCGGCCATCGCTTCAATGATCGTCGTCTCACCTAAAGCTTCCACGTTCACGACGGTCGCATTACCTTCATTTGCGGCAACTGGGGTCGCGACCAGTTGATTAGGCCGAATCCCGACCGTGTACGTGCCGACGGTGATTGGCCGTTCTAAAGTGACTTGGAACCCTTCCGCCACTTGTAATTCACGGGTTGCTTTGCTCGACATCGTAGTTGCGGTTAACAAATTGATTTGGGGCGTCCCAAAGAATTGCGCCACAAAATGGTTGGCCGGATGATTGTAGATATCTAATGGCGTATCGATTTGTTGGACATGGTGGTCATTTAAGACCATCACGTGGTCAGCCATCGTCATCGCTTCAGTCTGGTCATGGGTCACGTAAATCAAAGTCAGGCCTAGCTTTCGCTGTAATTCACGAATCTCAGCACGCATCCGAACGCGCAGTTGGGCATCCAAATTGGAGAGCGGCTCGTCCATCAAACAAATCTTAGAATCACTGGCAATTGCACGCGCCAGGGCCACCCGTTGTCGTTGTCCACCAGACAATTCACGTGGCTTGCGGTCACGAAAGGCGGTTAAGTTAACCATGTTCAAGGCATCATTGACCCGTTGCTCGATTTCTTCAACGGGCATTTTACGTGCGCGCAATCCGAATGCCACGTTGTCGGCAACCGTTAGAAATGGATACAGCGCATAACTTTGAAAGACCATCGATAACTGGCGGTCCTTTGGTGGTACGGCATTCATCACTTGGTTGTTGATCAGGAGTCGCCCACTTGTGATTGGAATAATCCCCGCAATCATGCGTAACAGCGTGCTCTTACCACAACCGGATGGCCCGACAATGACCAACAACTCCCCATCTTGAATCTCAGCATTAACATCGTGCAAGACTGGTTGTTCATTCTTGTCATAAGCTTTCGTGACGCTTTGTAACTCAATTCCCATAGTGTTATCCCCTCGCATTACCCTTTGATTTGTCATTGATTTAACTTACTCTTAAATCATGACAGACCAACGTATCAGAACTGTTAGCATAATGTAAAAATAACGTATGGGTTATGTATTTTTTTCATAAACATCATTAAAGTTCAGGTGCCCACTCCTTAACTAAATTCTGAAAAGTCGCTCGTTTCAAAACGTCGGGGCACTTATCACCAGTCGTAAACACACGGCACTACAGCAAAAAAAGAGTGGCAACCATCTCAAATTGAAATGATTGCCACTCTTGAGTGAACAAGTGAAGCTAATTCAAATTAAAGTCGGCGCGTCGAACGCTTGCTGAATTTGACCGGCTGCTGATCTTCGTCAGTTCGAACGACCAACGTATCACAGGCGGCGTTGCGAATCACATAGGCCGCATTGGAGCCAATCAGTACCCGGGCCACATTATTCAAACCGGTCGCGCCAATGACGATTAAATCAGTGCCATAGCGTTCAGGGAGCGTCGTCGCCAGTAACAGCTTGGAGTTACCCGAATGCAAGTGAACCCGGACATCCGTGACACCCGCATCCACTGCTTGCTGACGGGCCTTTGCGAGGTTGGCTTTCAACATCGTCGTCAGTTCATTCAATGACTGCGGTGTGGTCGCGCCAAAACCCATCGGCCCCTGAGTCAGCCCAATAAACTTTTCAGTATTGATCACCGTCACAATATCCAGCGCGGCCTGTTGCTCAAGAGCAATCGTAATCGCTTTTTGCAAGGCCACCTGAGATTGGTGACTGGTATCAATTCCCACTAAAATTCGCTGTACGAGACTCATTCGTCGACACTCCTTTCAAATTCATCGTTTATCCGTAACCGACACGCATCATCACCGCAGCTGCCGCAAACATATGGCAGCCTAGCATCAATTATTTATCCGTCGCTAAAACGGCGATTGATTCCGCATAAATGGCCATTGCTGCCATTAATTCATCGATTGGCTGGAATTCATTGGCTTGATGCATCGTGTCTTCGGTATCAGGGAACAAGGCACCAAAAGCGACCCCACGTGCCATCATCCGGCCGTAAGTCCCACCACCGACGATTTGTGGTTGTGAGGCCGTATCACCGGTCTGACGGCGATAAACGTCCATTAAATCCTTAACGATTGGGTCTTCAGGATCAACATAGTGCGGTACCATAAAGTCCCCTTGGCTGACCGTCGCACCGGCTGGTAATTGGGCTTGCACTTTGGCCGTCAAGTCGGCTGGTTCGATGCCCTTAGGATAGCGGAAGTTCAAAGTTACTTGGCCACCCTTTTGATGGTCGAAACTGAGTAACCCTACGTTCATCGTTAAGTCACCCATCACGTCATCCGTATACGCCAATCCGAGTTCTTTAGCCCGTGAATCATCGTGTAATTTGTGCGCGATGAAGTCCAGGAAGGCAGCCGCATCGTCACCAAACGCATAGTTGGTTAAGAAAGTTGCGAGATAAGTGCCGGCGTTGATGCCGTTACGTGGTTCCATCCCATGCGCAGCCTTGCCGACCACTTCCAACTTGACACCTTCTGGAACGACAGTCAATTCACCAGTGACTGGTTGTTGGTCTAAAAACGCGGTAAAATCAGCCGCAAATTGTTCGTTGTCACTCGTTGACACGATAGCTTCGGCGTCACGTGGTACCATGTTTTCCCGTAAGCCAGCATCGAAGGAAACGAGGTTGAAGTCGCCACCATCTTCATGGCCGAATTGCAGTTGCAGACTCACATTCCCTTTTTCACCATTGATCAATGGGAACATCGCGTCAGGTGAGAAGCCCAAGGTTGGCGCAGGTTCAACTTCAAAGTACCGTTTCATCCCAGTCCAATTACTTTCTTCGTCCGTCCCAACAATGAACCGAATCTTCTTGTTGAGCTTCAAACCGAGTTCCTTGACGATTTTCAAGCCGTAATAGGCGGCCATTCCGGGACCCTTATCATCAGAAACACCGCGGGCATACATCTTGCCGTCCTTGATGGTTGGTTCGAATGGATCAGTATCCCAACCATTTCCGGCGGGCATTTCATCGACGTGGGCTAAAATTGCTAAGGTTTCATCACCTTCACCGATTTCAGCATAGCCAACGAGGTTATCGATGTTCTTCGTCTTGAAGCCATCCCGTTCGGCAATCGCCAAAAACGTCGTTAACGCTTGTTTAGGGCCTGGTCCAAGTGGGGCGTCATCGGTCGCCTGACTATCATCTCTAAAACTTGGTACCCGGAGCATCGTGGTCAAATCTGCTAAATAATCTTCTTGGTGCTTTGTCGCTTCATTTTTCCAATCAACTGACATGTCAAAATCCTCCCAGATATTCGGTCGCGCACTTCAGCATATTAAAACGCAACCACTGTTGTTATCTTAATTTTATCATAGCTCGCGGTAACTTAATAATCGTAAGTAACGGCTTTTAGAAAATGGTATACTCAAAGTATACGCAGGTGCGGCCACCAATGCGACTAAATGCCATCGCAACTGCATTTTGACGTCACAATATCACTGGCAAACGTGGCCGTATCTCAATCAATCAAATTTAGAAAGCTGGCAACCTGATGCAACCCATTACAACTGAAATTGTCAGTCGGACGATCATTAAACGGCCGGCCGATTCTTATAAAGGCACTTATGGCCGCGTCATGTTGATTGGTGGCAACCAGAATTTTGGTGGCGCCATCATCATGGCAGCGACGGCCGCAACTTATAGTGGCGCGGGACTCGTGACCGTCGCCACCGACCCAACTAACTTTACAAGTCTGCACGCCCAACTCCCCGAAGCAATGGTCATGGACTATCATCAAACGGATGCCCTGCTCCAACTATTAGCTGGAATGGACGTGATCGTGATTGGACCGGGACTGGGAACGGATACGGTCGCCGATCAATTACTCAGCACGGTGCTGACGGCGGCGCACGCCCCCCAGCGACTCGTGCTCGACGGTTCGGCGCTAACTTTACTGGCGCAACACTCGCGGGCGCTACCAGCGACTGACATCGTGGTGACGCCTCATCAGATGGAATGGCAACGCTTGAGTGGCATTGCCATCAAGGATCAGACCCCGACCGCCAACCATGACGCCCAACAACGACTCGGCGTGACCGCGGTCGTTAAAGCCCACCGCACAACGGTCTACACCAACGAACGCGTCTGGTTCAATCCGGGTGGCACGCCCGCCATGGCAACGGGAGGGATGGGCGACACCCTCGCCGGTATGATTGGTGGCTTCGTCGGCCAGTTCGACAACTTCACCAATGCTATTTTGAGCGCCGTCTACTTACACAGTGCGATCGCCGACGACCTCGCTGCGACCCGCTACGTCGTCTTACCGCACCAAATCAGCGCCCAAATTCCGCGCTATATGCACCGCTTCAGTCAGGAGACCCCCGCCGAATCCTAGTGCTGACGAGCAACTGGTTGATTTTTTTGCAAATGGGTTCACTGACTACAACGACTCACTCGCAGCCTACTAATCACCTGAACCGGTCGCGTACTGGGCGTCATTTGGGGCTCGCAGGTTGACACACCCTTTAATCGCCGACAGACTAAAAGGCCGTTTCAAGCATACACACTTGAAACGGCCTTTTGTCTCTCATTAAAATATCTGACGAACCGACCGCAGTGTCGTACAGGTCTCTGTACCCGACTTATTCGCCGACTGGTTGATGCGCGTCCGCCTTCAAAGCAGCGACTTCATCGTCCGTCAGCGCGCGATAGTTCCCCGCCAACAAGCCAACCGGCAACGTCAGTGACCCGAATTTGATGCGGCGTAAACCGACGACCCGTTCACCGAGAGTCCCGACCATTCGTTTGACTTGGTGATACTTACCTTCATGAATCTTGATTTCAATCGTGGTAAAGTTCTCAATCTCATGGAACTGAATGATTTCTGCTTGAGCTGGCTGCAATTCAGTGCCATCCTTCAACGTGATACCGTCATTAAATGCAGCCAGTTGGGCCGCTGTAATCTCACCAGTCACTTCAGCCTGATAAACTTTCGTGACGTGGTGATTGGGCGATAAGAGGTCGTGAGACAAAGCCCCATCATTGGTAATCACCAAGATGCCCTCCGTATCCTTGTCCAAGCGTCCGACTGGAAATAAGTCATCGCGGAAATCAGTCGTATTGAAGAGATCCATGACCGTTTTGGCCGAAGCATCCGTCGTCGCCGTAATCACCCCGACCGGCTTGTTCATCACATAATAAAAATATTGTTGATACCGGACCGGCGCGTCGTCTAAAAAGACCGCATCGTTGCCGGGATCAATCTGTTGTTTGCCCGAAATCACAGGTTCGCCATTTGCGGTGATATGACCATCCTTGATCAAGCGCCGCACCTGAGTCCGTGTTCCGATTCGCATTGCATGTAAAAATTTATCTACTCGCATAATTCACCTATTTAATTCTTAGTTTCCGTCGTAAACCGGCCGCCTTGGTCCCAATCATCAAGTCTGCCATCCGTGAGCGCAGCGCCAAATAAACGTAGACTGCCCCACCGGCGATAACAGCCAGTGCAACGATCAAGAACGACTGGGTCTTACTATGTTCATTCAAAATGAAGTTTAGACCGTAAACGACCAGCCGTGCAGTGGCGTATGTCAAAATTGAATAGACCAAAATTCGGTTGATTTTTGGCAATAACTTGACGTACCGAATACCAAAGTTGACTTCCAAATCGTACATTGCCATCAGACTTGCGACCATCATCCCGATTGCAGTCGCCACTAATGGACCGGCCGTCGACAGGAAGTAAATACATGGGAACTGAATAATGATCTTGACCAATAAGCCAATCAGATAGTACCGGATAATGTCCCGATTTCGTGACAAGCCTTGCATCAGCGCTGAAATCACCGTGAAGAACCCGAGGGCAATCGCCGTAAACGCCGAAATCTGTAAAATCAACGTGCCAATCTGGTCGTAACTATAGAACAGCGTGTTCAGTGGTTGCGCCACCGCAGCCATTCCTAACGCCCCTGGAATCATGATAAATAGGAACAGGATAATGGAATCTTCCAGTTGTTTACGAATATTACGCATATTATGACTGGCTAACGATTCAGATAAAATCGGAACGACCGTGACCGCAATCGCGGAGGCCAATGAGACGATAATCATAACCAGTTTATTGGCGTTAAACGCAAAGTAAGCGTACAAGGTATCGATTTGTTTGGTGCCTAAATGGAAAATAAGGCGCATCATTGGCTGGAACGTCGCTTGGTCCAACAAGTTGAAGACCGTCGTCGCCGTATCAATAACGATAAACGGAATCGCTTGAATAATGATGTCGCGGAACAACTGCCAAACAGGAATCACTAGTTGATTCTCACTCTGGGCGGCCAATGCATTCAATTCCGGTCGCTTGCGGAAATAGTACCAACCTAACAGTAAGAAACTCGCTGCCGCACCGACAAAGGCCGCAAACGTGGACTGGGTGACCGCATCGACCCAGTCACCGTGAGCCACGCGCATGATAAAGTAAGTAGCACCCAACATGTAAATGACGCGGAACACTTGCTCCACAAATTGTGAAATCGCAGACGGCGCCATCTGCTGGTACCCCTGGAAAAAACCGCGCGTCAACGACATGGACGGCAAGATGACCAGGGCGATTGCCAGTGCATGTAGAACTGGAATCAAGTTGGCATCGTAGCCCCCGAACGCCGTCGAAATCGCGCCGGCCCCGAACCACAAAATAATCGCACCAACGATCCCAAACGCGGACGTCAACAACAAGCCCCGTTTGAACAACCGCTGCCCAACTGCATACTCGTTCATCGCATTATATTCGGAAAGCTGCTTGGAAATCGCGGACGGAATCCCCCCGATAGCAATCAGTAAGAAAAAACTATAAATATTATACCCTTTGGCATAGAGGGCGTTTCCTTGCGTATAATCCGCGCCCATCCAGATCACCCACGGGATAATGTAAATGGCTCCCAGAACCCGTGAAAAGAGGCTCCCAGCCGTCATCCAAGCTGAGCCCCGGACCATCTTTTGGTGCGCTTCAGCTTCGGAGTTCACGTGTGTTGTCTTGGGCTGATTAGCTTTTGATTCCTCAGACATGTTCGTAACCCACTTTCTTAATTCAATCCTAATCATTTTAGATGAAAAACAAGCAAGTTGCAATTCAATTCCAGCCTTATGCCAGAGTTTAACTGAACTTTAATGATACCGAATAACTTGTTACCACTTACGATTGAAAACTGGTGTCCCTTGAATCATGATTCAAATGTGCCAGTTTAGATTCCTGTTCGTCAGCCGAGGCGCGCCATATTCCGACCTCCGGGGCTGGCTGACAACGCTGGAACAGGGCGGACATCGATTTGAACTCACGCAGAAACCCACTGCGCAATTTCAAATACGAGTCTTCTTCTAGCCCGGGAACCCCACCCGGACAAGAAGAATTTCGCCCTTGAGCATTGTCAGCCAGCCCCTCCGGTCGGGAACCCGCTCGAATGGCGGATGAACGACTACCTATCTGGGTACAATTGACCACTGAATATTAGGAGACCGGCCCTTCAGGAAAACTTTCAATTGGTATTGATGATGCTTTGTGTCATTTGTATACTAAAAAGATTTCCTGAACGTTATTTACTAATTTAAATGGTACCGAGTGTTGAAATTAGTCGATAAAATGCCTTCGCTTACAGTTCAAAACTTTGTTATCTCAGACGACTAGAGAAAATTCTGACGAGTTCAGTGAAAATGCTTGGTTAGAAGCCTTAAAACATGGATATAAATTTAGCACTCGTTAGAACCAGTCTGACAGTTGACTATCAAAATGACTCTGTATCTAAGGACCAACAACTAATCCAACAAAAAATTGGGTCCGCACATGTCTGCCTTTCGAATACCATCCCGGCTGGAAGGTATTCTGGGCAAGGCCAAGTATTTTCAGCCTGTGAGGTTCAGACGGGTTGGGACTGAGGATTAGCGGCGTATTTCCGCTTGGCGTTCTGGCATAGCTAACTGGAAGTCCCTGCCTGACCCGAACATGTTTGGCAATATTGTAGCTAACGTGAAAGACCAGTATTTAAGACGTGGGTTGTCGGCTTAAATCTGTGTCCACCACGTTTTGGCCATTGTCCAGAATGCCTGGAAACCAGTCTAGGACGAACTTATCACGGCAGGTTTACGATAACTCGCACTGTTTCCAGTCATTCTCAGCTGGCGGCCCTTGACCTTAGTAATCGACAGCTCTCAATCATCATCAATACTTAAAAACAAACACATTTTTCTCCGAACGCCACCACATCCAGCATAGTAGCGTCGATACCCATTGACCAACGAATGCACCTCTGGCACACGTAAAAACCGGCGACTTCCAGCCAACGAACCATTGTTCACCGAACAAAGGCGCGGCGAATACCGACTAATGGCACCCGATTCAATCAAAAAAATCGTGGCCCCAACCCCAACGGGTCAGTACCACGATTCATTCAATCTAATTGTAGTGTCAATCAGTCGAACTAGTTAGCAACCACGTTGACTAACTTGCCAGGAATGGCGATGACTTTCCGGACAGTCTTGCCGGCAGTGAATTCCTGAATCTTGTCGTCGGCGAGCGCTAATTTTTCAAGCTCGTCTTTGCCCATATCCTTCGCAACCTTTGCGTGGGAACGGACTTTACCATTAACTTGTAGGACCACTTCGACCGTGTCTTCAACCAACTTAGATTCATCATAAGTTGGCCAAGCCGCGTACGTGATGGTGTCGTCATGGCCTAATAGTGACCATAATTCTTCACACAAGTGTGGCGCGATTGGTGACAGAAGTTTAACGAATCCTTCAATATAAATGATTGGCAAATCGTCTACCTTGTAGGCTTCGTTCACGAAGACCATCATCTGTGAGATGGCGACGTTAAACCGCATTGCCTCGTAGTCTTCGGTGACCTTCTTGACCGTTTCATTGTAAACCTTAGTGAGTTTACCGTCATTGATGGTCGTGACCCGGTCACGGACGCGGTTGTTTTCGTCAATCATTAACCGCCAAACCCGTTCGATCCACTTATTGGCACCGTGTAACCCATCGGTACTCCACGGAATTGAAGCTTCCAACGGTCCCATGAACATTTCGTATAACCGCAGCGTATCGGCACCATATTGGTCAACGATGTCATCTGGATTGACCACGTTACCGCGTGACTTGGACATCTTTTCGTGGTTGTCCCCAAGAATCATCCCTTGGTTGACTAACTTCTGGAATGGCTCCTTGGTTGGGACAACGCCTAAGTCATACAAGAACTTGTGCCAGAAACGGGCATAGAGTAAATGCAAGACGGCATGTTCAGCGCCACCGACATACAAGTCAACTGGTGACCAGTACTTCAGCTTGTCGTAATCGGCTAAGGCTTCACGGTTATGTGGATCAACGTAGCGCAGGAAGTACCATGAACTCCCCGCCCATTGTGGCATCGTATTAGTTTCACGTTTACCCTTCCGACCATTTTCGTCGACCACGTTTACCCAGTCATCGATGTTAGCGAGTGGGCTTTCACCCGTCCCGGATGGTTCCAGGTTCTTCGTTGCTGGTAAACGTAATGGCAATTCATCTTCAGGAACTAAGGTCGTCTCGCCGTCTTCCCAGTGAATAACTGGAATTGGTTCGCCCCAGTAACGTTGCCGTGAGAAGATCCAGTCGCGTAGGCGGTAGTTGACCTTCTTTTCACCGGCATGATGTTCGCCTAACCAGTCGATCATCTTGTCAATGGCAGGTTGCTTAGCGAGGCCATCAACAAAGCCAGAGTTGATATGTTCACCATCACCCGTGTAAGCTTGTTGGTCATAGTCGTTATCACCAGCAATGACTGGTTTGATTGGCAAATCGAACTTCTTGGCGAATTCAAAGTCACGATCATCGTGAGCAGGCACGGCCATGATTGCCCCCGTCCCGTATGAAGCCAGGACGTAATCAGCAATCCAGATTGGCAACTTTTCACCGTTGACTGGATTGATGCCGTAACTACCAGTGAAGACCCCGGTCTTGTCCTTGTTCAAGTCAGTCCGTTCGAGGTCAGACTTGCTAGCGATCTTCTGCTTGTAGGCTTCGATGGCATCCGCTTGTTCGGGCGTCGTCAATTGTTCAACTAAGTCGTGTTCTGGTGCCAAGACCATGTAGCTGGCCCCAAATAACGTGTCTGGGCGCGTTGAGAAGACTTCAATTTTCGTGTCTTCTGGTTGGTCGGCTACTTTGAAACGAATCGAGGCCCCAACGGAACGGCCAATCCAGTTGCGTTGTTGTTCCTTGATGTTTTCTGGCCAGTCGATGTCATCCAAGTCATCGATCAACCGGTCAGCGTAAGCCGTGATTTTGAGACTCCATTGCTTCATTGGGACCCGGTAAACGTCGTAACCACCACGTTCCGTCTTGCCATCAACAACTTCTTCGTTAGAAACGACGGTCCCGCCCATCATGTCAGGCGCCCAGTTGACTAACGTTTCAGATTCATAAGCTAAGCCCTTCTTGTAGAGCTGTTCAAAAATCCACTGCGTCCACTTGTAGTAGCTAGGGTCAGTCGTATTGACTTCGCGGTCCCAGTCATATGAAAAACCTAGTGAGCGAATCTGGCGTTTGAAGTTTTTGATGTTCTTAGCCGTAAAGTCCTTCGGGTTGTGGCCCGTCTTGAGCGCATATTGTTCTGCGGGAAGGCCGAATGCGTCCCACCCCATTGGATGTAAGACGTTGTAGCCTTGCATCCGCTTGAACCGTGACATAATATCCGTCGCGGTATAGCCTTCTGGATGTCCAACGTGTAATCCTTGGCCCGATGGGTATGGGAACATGTCTAAGGCGTAATACTTCTTCTTATCCGTTGTGTCGAGTGTTTTGAAGGTTTTGTTTTCCTTCCAATAATGTTGCCATTTGCGTTCAATGACTTTATGGTTGTATGCCATAATGGTGCCCCTTTCTTGCTGCCTTGTATGTAAAGCTAGCATTGCGACGGTGAGATGAGCTGTCGGTTGAGTATCTGCGAATGCCCGTTAAAAACCAAAAAAATCCTATAAGCCAATTATGCTTATAGGACGAAAACGGGTTCCGCGGTACCACCTATGATTCCACGTTATCGTGGCTTCTTGGGAATCTTAACGCGAAACCACGTCCGTACCTACAAGTGCGTTCAGCCGGATGACTCAAAGGTGAGTTCGTCGCTGGTGAGTCCCCGTTTGCAACCACCACGGAGTTTCTGTAAAACACCACCGATTACTAATCCTTCTCAGAGTCGTAAAGTTATTGTTTTCATAGTAGCAAACCACCGCGCATTTTTCAAGGGGTCGCGACCGACTCAGGCATAAAAATTCTCATCGACTCATCATCAAGTGTGCCACAAAAATGATATAATTATTTCAATAAATTAGTCATTGGAGGATTCATTTTGAAACAACGCGCTTGGCGACATTCCGACTGGGTAATGGCCGTGATCTTTCTCATCTGGTTAGGCTGGACGGCCGCGGTCTGGCAACGGACCACCTGGCTAGTCCAATTCGACACCCACGTCGCCAACTTCTGGCATGCGAGCCCACAGTGGTTTCAACGAATAATGGTCGGCTACACCCAACTCGGCAATCCACACGCGATTACGCTCATCACACTGCTGATTGGGGCGACCATCTGGCTTCGTCATGACCAGCGCGCCACCCTATTTTTCTGGGGAAACACCTGGATCTTGGCTGGTTATGGCAACTACTTGGTCAAACAGGTCATTCAGCGGCCACGCCCAACCGCCTGGCGCCTGCTGGAGATTGGCGGCTACAGCTACCCCAGCGGACACTCCACGACAACTACCGTCTTAATCGGCAGCCTGCTCGTGCTCGCGTTCGATTATTGGCATCGCCAGCCCAAGACAAATCTGCTCGCAGTGCTCGGTTGTGCGGCAATCCTGCTAATGATGATTAGCCGCGTCGTCGTTGGCGTTCACTATCCGAGCGATACAATTGGTGGTCTTTTACTGGGAAGTGTTTTACTATATATAAGTACGCGTTTGAGCGGCCCCTATCGACACGGACCACTCAAGCGACCATCTTAAGCAAACGAATTAATCAAGGGGGTCACTCTCATTCAACTCAGTTCGGCATTAGCTTTCAGCCACGCGCTAATGAATCAAGTCGTCAATCCTGGTGATCACGTGATTGACGCCACGGTCGGTAACGGCCATGATACGGTCTATCTCGCCAAGCTAGTCGGCACGACGGGACACGTGGATGGCTTCGACATTCAGCCCGCTGCCATCGCTGCGACAACCAAAGCATTGACCGCAGCTGGCTTTAATCATCAGGCCACGCTCTGGCAGACCGGCCACGAACACATTGCGGATAAGATTGCCGCGGATGAACCGATTAAATGTGCCGTGTTCAACCTCGGTTACCTACCCGGTGGCGACAAATCGATTATTACGAAACCGACGACCACGTTAACCGCCATCAAAGCGATCCAAGAACGGCTCGTGACCAATGGCCTGATTATTCTATTGGTCTACGCTGGTCACCCCGGTGGCGCCGCTGAAGCTAAGGCGGTCTTAGATTGCGCCACAAGTCTGGACCAGCATCAATTCCAGGTCCTTCAGTACCAATTCGTCAATCAGGTCCACGTCCCACCGTATCTGTTGGCGATTCAAAAACGATAATAACTGAAAAATCAGGATTCACAACTCTTAATTGGTTGTGAATCCTGATTTTTGATTGGGCTGATTTTGTAAAATGAATTGCATGGCAAATTACAAGCAAATTACAAGCAAATTACATGGCAATACCAAGTATCGTTCACTAATCTAACGGTCCTAGTCACTTAATGGATTGCCGTCCGCGTCCAAAGTAAAGTCACCAGTAGACGATAGGCCATTAATCGTCAGTACTTGCTGAAAGTTTGCTTTGTCTGTATCACTAGTGACGTACTTCTCCTGGATATACTGCAAGAACTCGCTAAGGGTTTTAGCTTTAGACTGCATCATTTCTGCATATAATAAGCCAAAATTAATCTGATTACGTTGTGCTGTCGTCACGGATTGACCCTGTAGAATGGATGAACTAATATTATAATTTTCATCTTCACCTGTAGAAGTCTCGTCTAACAAATCATACAAGACCAATTGGACAGTCCGGTTGGTTGATTTGCCGTATAACCGATTAATTCCATTACTGTCATCAGTTTGGATTTCATTATCAAAGGTGCTCAAGTCATAATTTTTGGCGAACATTTCGCCGGCAAACAATGCGACACCTTCTTTGTAGCTTGTCTTGAAGTTGGTATTATACGTATAGTGCGTCGTATAACTGCCACCACCTAATTGTGCCGTTTGCCGCATGTTCCAGTGAGTCCATTCATGCATGACATTATGCATCAGGTATGCATCTGTAAAATGACTTTCTTCAGTACGATCTCCAATTACAATATCGGGGATTCCACTGCCATCGTGTCCATTATTATAATATGCGTTGCCTTGATTCAAATAAAAGTTTCGTTGATAGTAAATGTCAATTGGCTTACTCTGAAAATCATCAATATCAGGCTGGTATGTTTGAGCTGCTGACAATGCTTGATTTACGAAATCAATCGACTGAACATAGTAATTATTTATTCGTGACGCCACATAATTACTGATAAAGGATTCAGAATCACTACTGTTCCCAAAACGTGTGTTAGCCATGTAATTGATCAAATCAGACGCCGGTATTGACTTGGTAAATACAAACTGATATTTACGTCCATCAGAATGGCGCACATACCCACGGTTCGAGTTTCCAAGCGTATAATATATCTTAAGTTTTGTTACATTATTTGGAATGTCCTTTAAAACCTTATCGACAATAGCGCCATTGGCATCCGTCAACCCACTCAGCACAATCTTTGTTGTGTCATCATCAGTATACGAAATATAATATTCACTATCCGGCATAGATACAGCAGTGCTACTATCATTATCGTAAACTTTTAAATTCAAGTTTTGAATTGTTATATCTCGGGTTGTTGAATCCGCTTTTACGTTCAGCGAAAATACAGCGCACATACCAATAAGCATCGCAAAAAGAAGCCACCCTAGACGCTTATGCATCCTTGTCATCCCCTAACTTTAGTACCTCTGAAATTAAACCTCCGCACAAATTTCCCCTTACCCTATTATGCCCAGTTTCATTCAGTCAATAAATTGCCATCTGCGTCTAAAGTGAAGTCACCGGTTGATGATAGGCCATTAAGTGTCAGTACTTGCTGAAAGTTTGATTTGTCTGTATCACTAGTGACGTACTTCTCTTGGATGTACTGCAAAAACTCACTAAGGTTTTTAGCTTTTGATTGCATCATTTGCGCATATAAGACTCCAAAGTTAATTTCAGAAATTTGCTCATTTGTATAATCAGCGGTATTCAACAAGCTTTCACTCACAAAATAGTCCTCATTCTCATTATTGGACGAAACATCAAGTAAATCATATAAAACTTGTTCAACCGTACGAATTATTGACTTACCGTATAACCGATTGACTCCATTATAGTTATCATTTTGAGCTTCTGAATCAACATCAGCAAGACTATATTCATGTGTTAACATGTCAGCCACAAAAGCTGGTCCACCCTCCTTATAACTTGTTGTGGTCTGTTCATTATACGAGTAATGATTTTTATAGCTTCCACTTGGTAGATTAGCCGTCCTAACTAGATTCCAATGTGTCCATTCATGCGCAATTGCATGCTTAATATAGTAATCAGTAAATGTACTTAAACTCGCGTGATCAGAGAGAACAATATCGGCTACGCCACTTCTGTCATGTCCATTTCGATAAAAACCGTTATCGACATCAACGAAACTCCCACGCTCATAGTACAAGTTAATGGGCTGATTTCGAAATTCACTAATGCTTGAATCAGTTGCATGTGCCACCTGAATGTCGTGAGTGGTCTGATTGACTACCTCGTTATAATAATAATTCATTCGTGCTACTAGATAGTGTAGAGTATAGGAGTTTGCCTCACCGCTCGTTGCAAATCGAGCGCTTGTTTTGTAACTAATCACATTGCCTTCAGGAATCGACTTTCCAAAAGTTATCGTATATGGCTTGTCGGTGGATAAATTTTTAATATATCCGCGTGTTTCATTTCCCATCGTATACGTGATTTCTAACTTTGACGCGGTAGTTGGTACTTCCTTCAATTCTACATTAGTAATTAGCCCTTCTGAATCAGTCTCTCCAGACGTCAAGGATTGCTGAAGGCCTTCGGAATCAACATAAGAAATCGAGTATTCACTGTTTGGCATCGAAACTGCAGTACTTGCATCCGTATCATAAACCTTCACATTTAAGCTTTTAATCGTCACATTTCGCGTTGAGTCGGCATGAGACATCAATAAATCAACCGACAAACTGATAAAGGCTGCCACAACCATTAATAAGATTTTCAAATACCTTTTTTTCATAG
>NZ_JAGYGU010000100.1:0-925 GCF_018991255.1 Lactiplantibacillus sp. 30.2.29
GCGCGCATCGGCTGACGAACAGGAATCCAACTCAATATTTTTCAATCATCATTAACGCAGAATAATAACAAGCGCAATACGTTAAAATACTAATCGAGGTAATCAATATGGAACACAATCGGGTCTTGCGATTAGAACACGGCATCAATTTTCGCGAACTAGGCGGGTATGAGACGACCGCTGGCCAAACGATCAAGTGGCAGAAGCTCCTCCGCTGTGGGGGGATGTCGTTGCTGACTGACCATGATCTGGCTTATTTGGACGACTACGGGCTGCGTTACGATATCGATCTGCGGCAAGCTAACGAGGCCGAAATGTCGCCAGACCGGTATCCTCGTAAGACGAAATACATCAATACTTCCGTCTACCCGTTTACAGACAATCGCCGTTTTGACCGCCGACTGAAACGCCTGATCAAGCGGATGGTCATCGATGACTCATTTAACGCGCAAACTTATGCGCAGATGGTCACAGATTCACACGCGGTGAAAGTCTGGCAAAACTTGTTCGCCACGCTACTGGCTAATGACCAGCCGGACCAATCCGTGCTCTTTCACTGTGCTGCTGGTAAAGACCGGACTGGGGTGGCTGGCGCCCTCATCATGACGGCTTTAGACGTCCCCCGCGAGACGATCATGCAAGACTATCTCCTGACGAACGCCGTCTTTATGGCCGCGGATAGTATGGATACCGCGACGATTATTACCAAGGCCAACAAGGGCGATCTGGCGAGCCAATTTAACGTCGCCATGGCCGTTGAAGCCGACAATATGAAGATGGTCTTTCGGGTCTTCGATGATTTGTACGGAGACGGCCTCGGCTACTTGCGACAAGTGTTAGGTCTCTCCGTCGCCGATATTAACGATTTACGGCGACTATATTTAGATTGAATGTCCACTAAAAAAGCTGATTTCGAAGTTTTTCA
>NZ_JAGYGU010000101.1:0-910 GCF_018991255.1 Lactiplantibacillus sp. 30.2.29
TGATGAATGCTTCCAGAGGTGTCTGGTAACCCAAACTTTTTCGTGGGATGTGGTTTCGTCGACTGGCAACTGCTTGAACAAATCCATCTGATAGCTGGTCCATAATAAGATTGTGACGTAAACCATCTTTACGCAGCAGACCATTGGTGTTCTCATTTAAACCACGTTGATTGGGTGCTCCGACAGCGGCAAAGTAAATATTTAAATCAAATTGGTTAGCAATGGTTCGCCAACCGGCGAACTCCTTACCATTGTCAAACGTAATTGACTTAAATAGGTGTCGTGGCAGCTTCGAAAGCCATCCTGCTAAACTACGATTGACATCGTGTGCCGACTTGGTATGCGAATTCAGCACAATTGCGACCTTAGTTTGTCGTTCAACCAGCGTGGTTACCGCACCCTGATGGTTTTTACCTTGAACCGTGTCACCTTCTAAATGGCCGAATTCTTGATTAAAATTAGGATAGTCCTGATAACGATTCTTTAAATCCCTGCCCAATTGACCCGCTTTCCCACGGCGTTCAATGTAACCATTAGGGTGCCGTTTGCCGTGCATCGGTAAATCTTTGGTCGACAACCCCAAAACACCGCGTTTGAAAAGGCGGTAAAGGGTTCGAACCCCACAGCTGAAAGCCCGTTCTTGGCGATTAATAATGGTATCTGGTTGCCAACCAGCTTGAGTTTTGGCTTGAATATAGGCCAGTTCATCAGGGCGTAGTTGAATTGGTTTACGCCCACAATGTTGTTTATGCTTTCGATAGTGGCATTGGTAATCAATAATCGTACCGCCAGCGTCAAGAAACCGATAAATACGATACACAGTTTCAGCACTCCGATGGAGCGCTGGGGCCACTAGATAAGCCTTTTTACCGAGTTTCCAAAAAGAATAAATTGTGGCAAGTTCGTCTAT
>NZ_JAGYGU010000102.1:0-893 GCF_018991255.1 Lactiplantibacillus sp. 30.2.29
GTAGAGCCCTAACCAAAAACAAAAAAATTGATGAGATTGCTATATTATTATATGTAAGGCAATAAAGGTGATAGGGGCAGTGAGAATATAAACTAAAATTTCAAGTAGCGATTACTAATTACATCAACAAGGTAAGAAAGGACTAAACTATGAGTGATACAACAGAAGCTATAGAGCAAGTTACGAGTTTGAGTGATTATATTAACAAAGTGGAGAAGATTCATTTAATCCAAGAGAGCAAACTGAAGCAATCTAATTCAGAAAAACAAATGAACATTTATTATAGAGGTCAAAACCAGGATTTTCCTAATACTCTTCCTAGCCTAATTCGTAATGAAAATTATTTGAAGAATGAAGATAAGCTAATAAATGACTTCATCACCAAATATCCAGAATTATTTGGTGACTGCAAAAATAACTTTGATTGCCTGGCATTAATGCAACATCATCAACTACCTACCCGATTATTAGATTTAACAAGTAATCCCTTAGTAGCTTTGTATTTCGCTGTAGAGAGAAGCGATGGAAGTACTAATAAAAATACTGACTTAATAGATGGAAAAATTTTCCCATTTACAAATTTTTATGATCAAGTGCCATTGTATCAATCATTAGCTGATGATCACTTTGAGAATATATTCTCAGAATTTACTTCAATAAAGGGAAATAACCGTCAGTTTCTAAAGTCTCCATTTAGCGACGAGATTGAAATTGAATCATCTTTATCAAGACTAAACGGTGATGATAGAAACAATGTGTTAAGTCAACTTAGCCAGTTTTACAGAGATCTAAGTAAGGTTGACACCGATGGTTCAGCATATTGGTCCAACCTATATGCTGATATAGTAAATAGTTTGGAAAATAAGCGTGATAAAGGGGGGCTTTTAAATTCA
>NZ_JAGYGU010000103.1:0-842 GCF_018991255.1 Lactiplantibacillus sp. 30.2.29
GTTTACGGCTCATAAGTAAATAAGTTCATAAAAAGTTATTGTTGATTTATGTGACTGAGCATGATATGATGTTATAGTTGTGTTAATCGTCATGCCGACTTAGCTCAGCTGGCAGAGCATCTGTCTTGTAAACAGGGGGTCGGAGGTTCGAATCCTCTAGTCGGCATTAACTGAATAATTATGCGGAAGTAGTTCAGTGGTAGAACATCACCTTGCCATGGTGGGGGTCGCGGGTTCGAATCCCGTCTTCCGCTTTGTTCCAAGTGTTGCCGGGGTGGCGGAATTGGCAGACGCACAGGACTTAAAATCCTGCGGTTAGTGATAACCGTACCGGTTCGATCCCGGTCCTCGGCACTTTTTTTATGAAGCACCCATAGCGCAATTGGATAGAGTGTCTGACTACGAATCAGAAGGTTGTAGGTTCGACTCCTACTGGGTGCATATAACGGGAAATAGCTCAGCTTGGTAGAGCACCTGGTTTGGGACCAGGGGGTCGCAGGTTCGAATCCTGTTTTCCCGATTAAGTAGTCATTACGATTATTTAACACATCGCGGTGTAGCTCAGCTGGCTAGAGCGTCCGGTTCATACCCGGGAGGTCGAGGGTTCGATTCCCCCTGCCGCGATAGGAATAAGAGCTTGGACCTTTAGCTCAGTTGGTTAGAGCAGACGGCTCATAACCGTCCGGTCGTAGGTTCGAGCCCTACAAGGTCCATCTACTATTAATAGTGGACATTTCCTAGTTACAACTTATGGAGGATTACCCAAGTCTGGCTGAAGGGAACGGTCTTGAAAACCGTCAGGTGGGTCAAACCACGCGAGAGTTCGAATCTCTCATCCTCCT
>NZ_JAGYGU010000104.1:0-828 GCF_018991255.1 Lactiplantibacillus sp. 30.2.29
AGAACCTGTTTAAAATCTTCTTAGGAGTAATACCAGAAACGCTAAGATAACCATTTGACGACTTGAATTGAGTTTACGCTCACAGTTCTTCCAAAGTCGTCGACATTTATCCAACCAACTGAAGGAACGTTCAATGATCCAGCGTTGTGGCAGTACTTCGAATTTATGAAGCTCATTGCGTTTAGCCACCTGGACGGTGGCGTTTAAATTAGTGTAAACATCAGCGGCAAAATTCGATCCAGTGTAGCCACCATCGACAAGAACCGATTTAACTTGCTGTAAATGCCCAGAATTTAGAGCTAACATGGCACTGGCTCCATTACGGTCGGAAACATTGGCCGTGGTGATGTGAATTGCTTGTGGTAAGCCGTTAATATCAACCGCTAGGTGGCGTTTGATGCCGGATATGCGTTTACCACCGTCGTAGCCGCGATGCTCAGCAGTATCGGTATTTTTAACGCTTTGTGCGTCAATGATTATGAAAGATGTTCTAGCCGAGCGTGACTGTTTTTCCCGTAGGGTAAAGACAATTTTTTTAAACACTGATCTAAGATTGATAGTTCATCAATAATCTGTTCCTCAGACCATACGCGATAATAGTAATAGACCAATTGCCAGCGAGGAAAATCAACTGGTAACTCGCGCCATTGACAGCCAGTTCTTAAAACATAGACAACTGCACAGAACAACTCATAAAGATCATACTTTCGAGGCCTCGTTGAACGCCGTGCAGCTTCTAAGTCGGGACGAATGAGTTCAAATTGTTGGCGGGAAATATTGCTTGGGTAGTTCATGACTAATCACCTTTTTTGAACTATCATACCAAAT
>NZ_JAGYGU010000105.1:0-812 GCF_018991255.1 Lactiplantibacillus sp. 30.2.29
GTCTAAATTTAACTAGCACCACGCGTATGAGTATTATAATTGAAAATACTAAAAATAAGACTTATGGTTTGCTTGTAAATATTTTTATATAATTCGTAGGCTAAGATTTTGCTACTTTGGGAGGTCGATGAACAATGAAAAACAGAAAATTAGGGTTAGTTCTTTAGGGTTAGTTCTATTGGCAAGTGCAATTTTAACTGCCACATATATACCAACAAGCAGGGCTTCTGCAGATACTACCCAGTTAAACCAAACTAATGTCATAAAGGATGCTGGTCAAACAACTGAAACAGCAAAATTATCAGATTCAGAAAATAATCAATTGACTGAGAATCAAATTAATCAAATTGATCCATATGTAAAAGTTGTTAATAATCAATACGTATTACAGCTCCCTGAAAATAATAATGTCTCTCAAAGCGTGGTTACAGAAATAGAAGATGAGCTTTCACAAGTCAATGCTGACATTAAAAGCAACGGCTATACTATCAAGACTAATGATAAGACATATGGAGCTTCAACAAGTGCAGCATTCGGTGTAGTATTGGCCAAGTCTTCATCAAATCCAACTATTAAACATTTTTGGTGGGGGATTAGGGTGTATATGCGCAATAAGACAGCAGTAAATAAAGAGATAGCAGAATTCAAAAATGGTCAAGCTATTGCTGAATTTGGATCACTTGTATCTCCACCAGTCGGAGTTACCCTTTCTGTCTATTTTAGCAATATAGCAGATCACCTGACTAATATGAGAGATGCTCACCCGCATAGTAAACTTTATATGGACATTAATCGTTTTGGCGTTTATAAAA
>NZ_JAGYGU010000106.1:0-800 GCF_018991255.1 Lactiplantibacillus sp. 30.2.29
ACCCAACCAGCTTTTAACGGACTACCAACGATGCTTTGTATCGACGAGTTTCGTTCAACTGGTAAACAAATGAGTTTTATTGCGGTGGATGCCCAAACCCACGACATCATTACAATTTTACCAGGACGCAAGAATGCCGATATTAAGGACTTCTTTCTCAATCATTATTCTAAACGTCAGCGTGACCGCGTGACTCGAGTTGTGATGGACTTTAATTCTCAATATCAACCCGCTATTCGAACACTCTTTCCACACGCCAAACTGGTCGCGGATAACTTCCATCTTGTCCAAATGGCCTTACGATCTTTGAATCAAACGCGGGTTCAACTCATGAAACGCTTTAACCCTAAGAGTCGTGAATATCGATTGCTTAAATATTATTGGCGGTTATATTTAAAAGATTATGACAGCCTCGAGAAGTGCAAACCCCAATGGTTTGCGCATCTTAAAGATCGCATGACACAAGAGCAATTAGTCGTAGCCGGTTTAAATCTAGACCAACAGTTTCGACAAACCTACCAGGCCGCACATGCCTTAGTTAAGTCATTTCAAAAGCGTGATTATCGATCCTTCGAAGCAGCACTAGGTAATGTCGAAAATGTCAGTCCTCAGCTAATGACCAATATTAAAAGCTTTATCAAGAACCGGCAACTCATCAAAAATATGACTACCGGCCGATTATCAAATGGTCCCATAGAAGGTGTGAACCGTAAAATCAAGCAAATCAAAAGAACCGCATATGGTTACAAGAACTGGCAAAACTTTATTTATCGAATTCAAATTGAATTCAAAATCAAAAT
>NZ_JAGYGU010000107.1:0-799 GCF_018991255.1 Lactiplantibacillus sp. 30.2.29
TTTATTCATGGCGGTTATGTTACGTTAACAATCATGTTGGGCATTCTTTATATTATGTGGCTTTGGTACTTTGGAAATAAACGAAGAGAACATTATGAGAAAGAAAGCGAGTATGTTTCACTTCTTGACTATCGTGATCAACTCTCTAAATTAAGCGCAGACAATACAGTACCTTTGTTCACGACTAACTTAGTGTATATGACTAAAATTAAGGGTGATTACCAAATTAAGCGTAGTACCATGTATTCTATTCTCGACAGACAACCTAAAAGAGCTAAAGTTTATTGGTTTGTTACAGTCAATGAAACCAATGCACCTTATGAAAGTAATTATACAGTTGATTTACTTGAGACGCATAATGTTGTTAACGTTCAATTTTACTTAGGGTTTAAGAAATCTCAATCCGTTAGTGTCTATTTACATCAAATTGTAAATCATCTAGTGGAACAAGGTATTTTAGAACCACAAATACCCACGTATTCAACAGAGCGACAACGGAAAGTCGGCGACTTTAAGTTTGTTATTATAAAGGAACAACCAGCAGATTTAATTGTCAATGATAAGTTAAGCTCGTTAGATAGAAGATTGATTGGCGGGCGCATCTATTTGCAGAAAATTACGGCCTCACCTATTTCATGGTATGGTTTGGAGTTTAGCAATGTCATAGAAGAAAGTTCTCCGTTATTTATTACTCAAGATCAGGATCAATACTTAATCCAAAAGAAAATTTATCATCGAGGCAGATTAAGTAAGACTGAAAAATGAGTATGCAGTAGTTTAAGTGCAACAACTAAGTTAG
>NZ_JAGYGU010000108.1:0-780 GCF_018991255.1 Lactiplantibacillus sp. 30.2.29
GGCGGTCGGGGTGCCTATTCTGCCGTAAAAGCCCAGCAGAACTATCAACAGCGCCGATTAAAGAGTCGTCGCCTCAGGGTACTGGAGAATTTAAAGCTACGCGACTTTGTCCTTCACTGCATTCTTCAACGGCAATGGTCACCCGAGCAAATCGCCGGTCGTTTATCTTTAGAGAACAGTAATTGGCATATCAGCTACAACACGATTTATCGCGGAATTGAACGAAATAATTTAGGCGTTAAACGTAAAAGTCATGGGGCTCGAGGATTCGCTCGAAAGTTACGACATCGTGGGAAAACTCGTAAGGTTAAAGGAACTGTCAACGAACGACGTGGCCGTTTTAATAATGTCCCATCAGTCCATGAACGACCAGTCTCATGTGAGAATCGGACTCGTTTTGGCCATTGGGAAGGCGATACCGTTCGCGGCAAGATCGGGCGTTCGGGTTTAGTGTCACTGGTCGACCGTAAGTCACGATACCTTCTGTCTGAGCGTGTACCCAAAGTGAATGCCAAGAATGTGACCCAAGCGATGATCGACCTCCTGCATACAGTCACACCTAAACGCGTTCGTACGCTTACACCAGACCGAGGTACAGAGTTTGCGGGTTATCGTGAAGTCGGTAAAGAGCTTGGTATCTCAGTCTATTTTCCAGACCCGCACGCACCACAACAACGTGGGACCAACGAAAATACCAATGGTCTTATCCGAGAGTATTTTCCCAAAGGAACTGACCTTGATGAACTGACCGATCAAGATATCGCGAAGTTTGTCAGGGAT
>NZ_JAGYGU010000109.1:0-771 GCF_018991255.1 Lactiplantibacillus sp. 30.2.29
TATTATTTTATTCATCAATTTCCGGCGCCGACCCAAGCTCTGCCTGAATCATCCAGATTTTCTTCTCAATTGCGGTTTTGAGACCAATGAAAATATCTTGGGTACTGAAGTCTTTTTCAACATCGGATACTTCAATGCCGTGTTGGTAAAGGTCTTCCAAGTAACGATAGCCATCAACTAGGTGTGCGAGGCGTTCTGGGGTTGTTTTGTCCCATTCACCAGGCCAGTCTTGAATCTTAGTGTTTTCGACCATTTCTTTTAAGGTCGAGTAAGGACTGCCATCAAGCGCAATCAGCCGTTCAGAAATGACATCGAGTTGGCTGTCAATTTCTTCCATGAACTCATCCATCAAAGGGTGCAACTTCAAAAAGTTGGGTCCACGCATGTACCAATGCGTCTGATGGATAATCATTGACATCTGGCTCAAATCGGCAACGAGTTGATTTAATACTGCTTTGGTTTTCGTATATTTCATTAGATTGATCTCCTTTCGATATGGTTATTATAACTTAGTGGTAGCTTAATCTGAAACGTTATACACTGGCAAATTAAGTTATTTATAGCCCGTAGAATTAAGTCGTTTTGAAAAGATGGAGACGTTATATGGTAGATTGTAAAATTAAATAAATCTACAATTGAATTTTATTTACCTTATGAAGATGTTCAAAACGCGTTAAAGGAAAGTGCGCAAAACCCCTTTATACGTACAAAGGATGAATGGGTAGTGGGTAACAATGAGTGTAAATTAAATAAGGCACAAAAAAGGATGCT
>NZ_JAGYGU010000011.1:0-120166 GCF_018991255.1 Lactiplantibacillus sp. 30.2.29
ACTAAAAAATCCCCCTATTCCCATATTTTTCTACAACGAAAAGTATACGCTAGCAAGGGGGATTTTCAATAGAATTTGTGAATAAAACGATTAATTCGTTCATTTGTCTTAAGTGGCCTAATTTCCAGAGCAATTTCACTTCGGTACAAACGGATTGGTGCGGGATGCGGCAAATTGCAAGAAGGTGACGCCCACGATCAATAATGCCCCGATAAGCCCAACCCAATTAAAGCTGACATGTAAGAATAAGACGCTTAAAATGGTTGCGGAAAGTGGTTCGATTGCTCCGAGGACGCTCGCAGTCGTGGGTAAAATAAACTCGAGACTTTGCAGGAAGAACAAGTAGGCGAGCATCGTCCCGAAAATCACGACAAAGGCGACTTGTCCCCACGCGGTCCACGTCAGCTCCGGTGCGTGCCGCCATGCACCCGTCCCAATGAGCACGAAGGCCCCACCAATCAACATCGACCAGCCGACGATCGGCGTCGCCCCGTAGCCAGTCAGTAAGCGTTGTGGCATCAACGTATACACAGTCGCGCCAACCGCTGCCAGCACGCCCCAGACGATTGCGACGACTGGCAAGGCTAACGAATGTAATTGTCCCTCCGTCACGATTAGAAACGTCCCGATTATTGCTGAAATCACGGAGATCACATCGACCTTGCTGGGCGCTTGCCAGGTCGTGACGGTCACATACACGATGATCATGACCGGCGACAGAAATTGTAAAATTGCGGCCATCGCGGCGTTTCCCGTGCTAATCGCCATAAAATAGGTCAGTTGCACCCCAGCCATCCCAAATAGACTAAATAAAATCAGCTTGAGCGTCGCCTGTGGATGGTGAAAAACGGCCATTACCGGCAAATGGCGACTCACACCATACCCAATCAGTAACGCGCCGGACACCAGCATCCGCACAGCCACCAACCACAATGGCGAAATCGCGGTCGTATCAAATAAATGTTGCGCGACCGTCCCCGAACTGCCCCACAGGAATGGCCCGGCACTGGCTAAAATCAACCCTACTGTTTTCTTCTGCATCAAAATTCGCTCCTCCAACTACCTTACCTACAGTCTAACAACTGCCTTTGAACTTGCCAATGACCATTTTGAGATACGTTTGATTGCTCACTTAACTAAAGGCAGCACTGGGATTGGCGCGTAAATATTAATTTCGTAATTGACAGCCTATTAGTGGTAAGCTAATCTAATAACGGGGTATGGAGGTGTCGAATGAAACATCAAAAATTAGTCTACTGGTTAGTTGGAATCTTCGCCGTCGTCTTTATTGGTGGCGCGTTAATTATTCCAACACCAACGATCAAACAACAAGTCGTCAGCATCGGTAACGCGATTACGGGGAACACCAAAACTAAGGGTGCCACGCATGCCGTTTCCGACAGTGCACTTGGTGAAAAATATCAACTCTCAACTAGTGAAATTCATGCATTACGCAAACTTAAAGTGACGGGTATCGGTGATTCGATCATGGTGCGAACCACTTCAGATTTGAAACAAATCTTCGGTAGTTTTAACGTCAACGCCAAAGTTGGGCGCCAAGTCTCCGCAGCACCGGCTGTCATCAGCCAACTCAAGTCAGACAACGCGATTCATAAGAACGTGCTGATCAACCTTGGAACTAATGGCCCGACTAGCGCTGAAGAAATTGACAGCATCATCGAACAAATCGGTTCCAATCACCAGATCTACTGGGTCAATACCCGGGTTCCTGGCAAAGATTGGCAAGATGACAACAACCAGTTAATCGCGGCAGCTGCCAAAAAGTACAGCAATGTCCACCTGGTCGACTGGCTATACGTCGCTCAAGATAACGACAACTGGTTCGTCAAAGACAATCTACATCCTAATAGCCTCGGTGAACGTGAATACACCGCTACGGTCGGTCAGACGATGGCTAAGACTGCGGAACCTTAACCCGTTTTCCATTCTTAATTAAGGTTAAGTGTTCGTCATGATTCACATCATCGTTCCGGACGATTGCTATCCACTTACACCAGCAAAATCCCAGTACGCTAACGATTCTCATCAGCGTACTGGGATTTTGATTTTGAGGACTGTCCAGCAGTCATCTGATTTTCTAGACGACCAAGATTACAAACCTTGATTCCTAGATGCAAGGCAATACTATCGGTGAATTTTAAAGCTAGTTACCAGTAATACTTATCAATGATCTCTAGACCATCTTCACAGGACTTACATGCCACAAATCAGCGTCATTGCTGATTATGAGTTTATCTGAAGGACCAGTCACCTAATATTCAGTGGTCAATTACACCCAGATAGGTGGCCGTTTATCCGCCATTCGAGCGGTTTCCCGACTGGCCGGACTGCCGGACAATGCTCAAGAGCGAAGTTCTTTTTGTCCGGGTGGGGTTCCCGGGCTAGAAGAAGACTCGTAATTGAAATTGCGCAGTGGGTTTCTGCGTGAGTTCAAATCGATGTCCGCCCTGTTCCAGCGTTGTCAGCCGGCCCCGGAGGTCGGAATAAGGCGCACATCAGCTGACGAACAGGAATCCACCAACTGGCACGAGTTAATCATGATTCATGACAAATTAACGAGCACGACCTGCTAGGCATTCTGCACTAGTTTTCCGGCATCTAATGTCAGTCGAACATCTGCTAATTGGCTCATATCATCACTAATATGACTTGCTAAGATAATCAAACAGCCCTGCTCACGTAATTCTTTCAGCGTTTGAATGCATATTTTGACACTTTCAGTATCTAATCCATTTGTTGGTTCATCTAACAAAATGACTTGTTGATGTTCAAAAATAGCCTGAGCAATATTCAGTTTTTGTCGCATCCCTAACGAATAGTCCTTTAGCTTGGGTGCATTGATCTGTTTTTTCATTCCGACCGCCTCTAACGCCCAGCGTATGTCTGCATCTGTTGCGACGCCATGAATTTTGCTCAATTGCTTCAGATTATCGAATGCATTAAATTGTGGTAATAAACGCATATTTTCAATAATAATACCTGTATTAGGGGCAAAATCCATGTCACGATGCAAGACTTGATCATCAAAACAGATTTCACCTGAATTCAAGTGAATCAGCCCTGCCAACGCACGCAAAAGCATCGTTTTTCCAGAGCCGTTAATTCCAGTTAATCCATAGATATGACCACTACGAAACTGATAACTGATATGATCAAGAATGAGCTGTCCGCGAATTTTTTTGACGATATCATTTACTTTTATTTCCATAATTAACCCAACCAATCTTTCCGTCTAACGGCGATATACAGTGCAAGTTCTAAAACCAAAATAATAATAACCATGCCCATGGCCATCATGACACCTGAATAATGAAGATTTACTAGTCTCACCGTTGTCAGCCACTGCGGCCAAAAGAAAATCTGCACTCCTAGTTGCGCATGACTGTCTAGTACCAGCAAGCGCGCAACTATAATTGAAAAAAGTGAGTAACATGACTGAACTAGTAAGCCAACCCTCGTGTCCACAAAAATACTAATAACTAATTGAGAGAGACCAATACTAAAAGCCAAAGTTAGCATTAGAACGGGCGCCCAAATGTTCCATTGGTCCATAACTAGCCATTTCCCCTTCAGTACAACAGCAATGAACTCAGCCAAACCGACATAGCCGATAACGACCATCACCGAGGCCCTCATCAAACGAACATTGTATCGCCAACAAATTCGTTTGATGACACCTAATCGCAAGATTGTTAAGATAAATGATTCCTCAAAACTAGCCCGCATCTTGACAAAATGATAAAAAGAAACGCCTAACCAAGGCAAGTTCAGCGCAATCATTTTAAAGGTGTTCATTTGGTAACTAGGTATTTGCCATATCGACGACCATGTTAAGGGAAACTTAAGCCCCATAAACATAAAAAGCAAGAATGCAACCAAGCATAGAATCAAAATGGCATCTTCACCAATTACTTTTCTCATAAGAAATCACGCTTACCTAGCTACCACACATTCAAATAAAATAATAGTAATAATAAACACACGAGCTGAATTCCACCCTGAGCAATTGGCACTAAATCCAATCCGTGGAGACTAATATCACCAAACGTGTCAAGAGTCGTTAACGGATGTGACCAATTCATTCTTGTGCAAAGTTGCAGACTGAAAATCATCACTACTGGTGCCAAAAAAAGAGCAAGGACAAACTGCTTAGTAACTAGATTAACCCAATAGATAAATTCACATGCTAAAACATAATAACCAATGGCTAATATAAAACGCAGTACAAGTGTAGCAATAACTAGTGGTGTCAACAAAAGCTTTTTCGGAATGAACACCAATAATAGCAACGCATCAATACCATAAAACCAGATACAAAAAGCAAGTGTGACTAATACTATCCGCATCAGATCTGACCTGAAATATTGAAAAGGACGCTGCCGAATCAATCTTTCAACACGAACATGTGTAAATCGATTCACATTTAAAATTCCCAATAACAGTGTAAAAAAAGTGGCCGTCAGCTTGACACTATGATAACCGGCATTTTGATTTTCAATATCATAAAGCTGTGTAAAATTGGCTAAAGACAGCTTTGAAACATTGACGAATCTTAGCCAAAAAAGGACTAATAAAACACTTCCGCCAGCGAGGAGGCTAACTATTAGTACTTTTTTATAACCAATCGTCATGCCGTATCACCATCCTCCAGTATCCGAAACCGATGATTGCACCACTAATTGCGACAAATATCACCGCACTTGGAACTTGGTATTTAAGTCCATACTCAATGAGCGGCTGCATCAAATAAGTGGTACTGTATTTGGAAATAATCTGTGCAAACCAAATGACAAAAGCCACTGTGTACACAACATAATAGTTTACAAACATTAAACTTAAAACATAGCATACTAACGAAAAAGCAGTTGCTAATAAGACTGTCATTATGGTCACAATCAACATCGTTAATACCGTGTGGTCATACTGCCAGCTCAACTCAGAAGTCAGCATATTTGTATTTTCCAAATCATCTGTTAAAAAGTCCTTGCCGCCATGAAAAACTAACAAAGCTAGTAAATAATTCAAAACTAGCCCAATTCCTGTTATCACAAAAGCAAAAATCCCATTGACCATTAAACCAACCAAATAATATCGTTTCTTCCCTAATCGCATGATTTGAGTCACATCATACTGCTCCTTGTGATCTCGAATGACCCGATCTGCACACAATCCCAACAACAGAATTGGCATAAACCAAACAAAAATGATTTGTCCGTAGTGTTCAGCCTGACTGCCAGAAAGAAAACTCGCCACAATTGGATTAAAACGGTACTTCGGGTCACCAAAAGCAATAAAATCTTGAGAAAATAGGACCTGTATAAAATCAAATATTGGAATCGCAATAATTAAAATTGCAAAGATACGTATTCGTCGATCATGTACGTATCTGTTCAGTTCGCTTTTCAGCATTCTTCCACCATTCTTTCACCTTCAAAAATGGTGAATCAGCAAGCATACTGATCCACCAACTAATCTTTATTGGATACGACCTGTTTCTTCATCCCAATATCCAGAAACATTAAATTCGCTACCGTTAAAATTATTATTTTGAGCCGTTAGCATTACTGTACGGCCTCCCGGAAAGCTAGACTTGACTCGTCGATAACTGGCTCCCTTACCTTGTTGCTTCTTGACGGATTCGCTAATATTCTTTCCACCCGCTTTTTCTAACCAAAAAATTGACTTTGTGTGAACACCCTCACCCGAACTAACAAGCTTAACTTTCCAATTATTTTTATAATTTTTAGTTTGGCGATATCGCCCTGCGGATTGTGAGTTCTGCTTAAGACCATAAATTCTGAATGAATAGTTATGATTATCATTCGAAGCATTCACTGGAACAGATGATAATAATAACGCGCCACTCAGCCCTACTGCCATTGCTACTCTTTTGAAATTCATATTTACTCCTCCTGAACATATATTTGATACAGTCCTATCATAACAACGTTCACGAGAAGAGCAGACTTTCTTCATAAAAAGGCTTTTTTACATCAAAATATCTTTCACAGAAGCTAAATTGATCAATTATGACTTCATAAAAGGAATTGAAAATATAGGCTGACAGCAATTCTCATATTCAAAAATCAAGTTTTACTTAGAATCCGAGCTGCCAAAATTGAACACATTATTGTTTCTCCATCAGTTAAGTGCAATTCTCGTGTCTTTTTATTGATGCTCTGAATATGATCTTTATTAACCACAAAAGATTTATGACATCTAAAAAAATTTGGTGCCAGGTCTTCAGCGTCTTTAATAGTCCCATAATATGAAACTTGCGAATTAAATAAATGCACCGTTAATTTATGGGGCGTTGCAGAACTTTCTATAAACAAAATATCTTTAATCCTTAATGCGCGCTCCAATTCTCCGCTTTTCACTCGAATATATTCTGGACTTATATGAATGTCCTGATTAATTCTTTCTTCCGCCAATTGTAATACCTGGTTAATTCTGAGTTGCATCTCTTCTGGATTATCCTTCAAAATAAAATCTAAAACTTCAAGATGGTAGCAAAAAGTGGTCATTGCAAGCTCAACATGTGTTGTTACAAAAATAATTTTACTATTCATATCATGCTCGCGAATCTTACTGGCAAGTTCAATACCATTAATTTGACTATTTAAACTAATATCCAGTAAATAAATTCTTCGATGTTTATTACTAATATTCTTCAGCAAAAGGTTAGGCTCTGTTGTTGCTCGGGCCAGCATCATATCAGCATTGTGAATCAATAGATACTTATTCACATATTCCACCAATGCATTCAGTTGTTTTACATTATCCTCACAGATATAGACCTCAATCATTCAACTGATCCTTTCCAATAATAATCTTTTGTACGAATACAGTATCGGTATACGTTGTTTCCAAATAAACTCGCGGATATTTATCAATGATTTCCTGCAGATTTGTTAACCCTAACCCACGATTATTTCCCTTTGTTGAACAGCCAGTCTTCTTAAGTTGCCACAACGGTGGTAATTTTTCATCAATTGTATTTTCTACAATAATTATTTGCTCTTTATCAGCCCGAAATAATGCAACTCTTACGCTTCCATTTTCGCTCTTATGCGTTGCTTCTATTGCATTGTCAATAATGATTCCGAGTGCAATAATCAAGTCAATTCGTTTCATACAAAAACATTCGAATACAGTGGGGCATTCAAAGCTTACAATTATGCCTTCATTCTGAGCAACACTTAACTTGCTAAATAATAGCCCTTTAATCGCCTTATCTTCAATATGACTAATGTCTTCAAGTTCATATTTCTGCTCACTTAACGCAACACTCGTTGGCTTTAACACATTCTGGTAGTAGTCGTTTAAGCCTTCAACATCGTTCGTCTTCAAGTATTCGTTTAAAGCCAAAATAACATTCTGATAATCATGTCTAAATTTCCGCATTTCAGTGTAATGTTTTTCCATTTCTGCAATATAACGCCGATGATTATCCAAAAGTGCAGACTGATGTTTTAACTCAACAGCACGATTGACACCTCGCTGATGTTCGAATTGTAACAACACATTTGTAATACCAAAGAAAGCAAAGAAGACCAGATCACAGATAACGTCATAAAAATCCGTCGTATTCTGCTCGATAAAGAGAACATAACCATATACGATCACTAAAGTCAGAATTGAAAGTATCAGTTCCCTTATACCAATACTATTTTTAAGTGCCGCCTCTGATTGCCTGTTATATATAAAAAATAGTATCGTTCCAGAACAAATTTCTAAAGCAATAAAGAGATACATATAAAAGTCTGATATATGCAATAAACGGACAATTATATTGGCAATGTGCTCAATTACAATAAGAATTAGTATGCTCTCAATCGCTGCTACGACCGCCTGCTTAATCTGATGGCTATCCGCTAGCAAAGTTAAACTTGTCATCACAACACACGCAATCAAAAAAATGACATTTGGCCTTTTTAACAGCAGTCCGAGGATCGAGCAAACGATAATGTACAGCAAATCCCAAATATGTAATGTAAACTGTTCAATGATTATCTTCCCGAACAGTAAAACCGCAATATATTGTAAACACAATAACCAAAACATAAGTACTCCTTTTACAAAAATTCTTAAACAATCCGCTAAATTTCCATTGAAAGCGAATCCGCCATATCGACCACGTACCAAACAGCAAGCAATAAAGATAGGCTCCTCACATATTCTCATAATAATTTAATAAAGTGATGATTGTACGATTGAATTATGAACTTTCTTTAACTTTTAGTTACACCAACCTTGAAATAAAAGATGGTGTATTCGATATCTATATTGATTTAATAAAAAAATCAATCGACCATTGACCATAAATGAAAGAGTTCTTCAAAAATTTGGGTCAATGTTTGATTGATTGTTTACCACTCGGCTCCAGCGTATAACAAACTATTTCATGGTTTTCTTAGACGCTCTATTTACATATTCCAACTGCTATTGTCAAATATCCGGATACGTCTGCTCAAAATCAACAGCCGCTCCCCGCAAATTAGCCGCATCCGTATACTGGCACGCAACGACCTTAGGTTTAATGGAAGCAATCTTAACCGTAGCCCGCAATTTTTCGATTTCAGCATCAATCGCTGGCAATAAATGCGGATTATTCGAGACTGCCCCGCCCATGACGATTAACTCTGGGTCAAAACTATACTGCAAATTATAGATTGCCCGGGCTAACGCTTTGATCATGACCTGAACTTCTGCTTGGGCGGCGGCATCACCCTGGGCTGCGAGTTCAAAGACCGCCTGCCCGTCTAATTGAGACTGGTTCGGATGTGCGGCGTTGTAGCGGTTCGCGACAGAAACGGCAGTCCCCACTTCGCTCAAAATCTGATGGTCGTTCAATAAGGTAAATCCAAATTCGCCACCAAATAAATGGGCGCCATGCCAAATCTGATGATTAACGATGACGGATCCACCGACCCCGGTCCCAACAATTAAAAAGCAGAGACTGGCGACGTCCTTGCCCGCACCGTCTGCGAGTTCTGCTAGAGCCGCACAGTTGGCGTCGTTTTCCATACTGACCGGTAAGCCAAAGCGCCGTTGTAATTCCGGCTGAATCTCAAAATTGTGAATATAAGGGAGGGCGCTTGCGCCTTCAATCACACCCGTAGCCTTGTTGACGGCCCCGGGCGAACTGATGCCCACCCCGCCGATTTGATAATCCGCCTTCATCTGAGCGACCTGGCTGGTGAGCACTTCATAAAATTCAGCTAACGTGGTTGGCGTGGCCACCTTGTTTTTCGCCACTAACTGCCGATTCTGCCATACCGCAAACTTAATGGTCGTTCCACCAATATCAATAACACCTAATGCTCGCATCCGTTCATCATTCCTTTTCAAATAATCTTGTTATCTTAATGATAGCGCTTCACCGGTTAAATGTATATGTATTTATCACGATGCATGCTGCTCGTTAATTTGTCATATTTATTGCGCCATAATAACTTGCACAGCAGATCGTTATCGCTAAGTCAGCATAGCAGCGCCACGCTAATTATCAGTAATTTTATGTCGTCGCGACAACAATCGCAAGGCTAACCAGTAACCGTTGTAACCTAAAAACCGTGGCCCACTTAGCGTTTCACGCCAAATGGATCACGGTTATCAAAATTATTCTTTGAACTGAATCTTGACGTAATCACGATATAACGGGACGTTGGCCATTAATTCCTGATGAGTCCCGGAACCGCTGACGTGGCCGTCTTCGATGAAGTAAATCTGGTCGGCGTCAACAATCGTACTCAACCGGTGGGCAATCACCAGCGTGGTACGACCCTTCATCAATTCACCCAGTGCTTGTTGCACCATCGCTTCTGACTCTGAATCCAAGCTCGCCGTCGCTTCATCCAACATCAAAATCTTGGGGTCCCGTAAGAACGCCCGTGCAATTGCCAGTCGTTGCCGTTGTCCGCCGCTGACTTTAACGCCGCGTTCACCGACTTGTGTATCAAGCCCATCCGCCATTGCGCTGACGAAATCTGCCGCTGAAGCCAACGTCAAGACTCGCCAGAGTTCAGCGTCAGAATAGTCACGATCCGCGCCATACGTCAGGTTTTGACGAATCGTACCAGCCATAATGGCCGAATCCTGACTGACGTAGCCAATCTGTGACCGCCAGCTATTAATGCTGAGGTCCTCAATATCTTGATTGCCAATCCGAATCTGCCCAGCAGTTGGTTGATAATAACGTTCAAGTAAGCTGAAAATCGTTGACTTACCGCCACCAGAAGGCCCGGCAAACGCCACGACGGTATTGGGTTGCGCTTCAAAGCTCACGTCATGCAAGATTTGCTTATCTTCATCATAAGCAAAATCAACATGGTCCATCGCTAACGTTTCGTTGGCAACTGAATGGGTGTCACCAGTAGTCAATTGTTCTTCAGGTTCAGCGAGTAGTTCCCGAATACGGGCAGTTGACCCACTCGCCTTGGCTAAGGTCGTGAAGAATTGTCCGAGCGTACCAGCGGGGCCGATAATTTGAAACAGGTACATTAGAAAGGACACTAAGGTTCCCATCGTCATCGTGCCACTGGCGACGCGCGCCGATGCATACAGCAGCACGCCCACAAATAGTGCCATCATCGTCGCCGTCATGACTGGACCAGAAATCGAATCATACACTGCTTCACGTAATCCAATCCGATAAAGGGTTTTGATTTGACCCGCGCCGGTCGTCGTTTCCACTGGTTCCGCATTCGATGATTTGACCAGTCGAATTTCACTCAACGTTTCTTCCGCCGTGCCACTAAATCCCGCGAGTGCGTCTTGCCGCTCATGCCCAATCTTGCCAGTTTGGCGCATAATCGGAAACATCACTAATAAAACGATTGGAATCGCCAAGACCATGATCACAGTCATCTTCCAGTCCATCAGAACCATGATGGCGATGGCGCCGACTAACTGCATCAAGGACGTCACCATCTGTGGGAAGGCATTGGCGAGCAAGTCCTTGATCTGCGTCGAATCGTTTACGAGCCGCGAGGTCATCTCGCCCGTCTTGACGTTATCAAAGTAGCGGACTGGTAGTCGCACTAATTTATGCCACAGCGTGCCACGCAAATTCGCCATGACATTTTCACCAAAGACACCGAGCAGTGTGCCTGATAACGCACTGATGACGGCACTGATGAGGAATAGTGCAATCACACCGATTAGCAGTGACTGATTGACACCATGACTAAACCCGTTGATGAGCGTCTGGGCAAACTTGGGCACCATCAATTGCGCACCCGTCGCCAATAGTCCCAATCCGAGGCCTAGCCATAGTTGCCAGTAACGAGGACTGGTATGCCGAATTAATTGTAAAAACTGTTTTAAATCAAACTTCTGACCCGACTGACGCGAGTATGCCGTTTGTGATCGTTCCATTTCACTTATGCCTCGTATTTCGATTATTTAGTTGAACCACCGTGGGCCCCGTCCCCACCCTGGATGAGGACCAAAACCATGTTGCTGGCCAAAGTGCATCAATTCCCGAATATCAATACCATCCGCATTTGCGCGTAATTTTGCCAATAAGCGCTGCAATTGTTCGCATTCTTCGTCCGTTAGATTGCCGAATAACTGGTCAGCTAAATCATTGGTACCTTGGACGCGATGTGCGGCCATTTCCTGTCCACGGGCACTCAGTTTGATAATCACGACCCGTTTGTCACGCGGACTTGGCTCACGTGTAATCAGTTCCGCATCTTCCAACCGACTCAAGGTCGCGCTGACTGAACTGGGCCGGATGTCTAAAATTTCGGCAATCTCAGCATTCGTCAAGCCCGCTGGCGCATCCGCTAATACCCGCAAAATCCCCATCTGGCCGCGACCACCCCGATCATTACCACGGTCACCAAAATGAAATTGTTGGGCCATTGCCATCATGAACGCCCGATTCTGAAATAATTGACCAAAACTATTGAATAAATCTCGATTATGATCTGTCATGAAATCATCCTCCTACGAATTTGAATGACATTATGTTAGCACGTTAGTTAGATTAATACAACAAAAACTAACTAATTTTCTAACGTTTAGCGTAAAAAACAGCTTGGGCCCTGTCATAACAAGGTTCAAGCTGTTTAAAAAAATCATAGAAATTAGTCATCACGTCTAATATTTGATTGCAAACACCCACGATAACTAAATTTAAAATTCACGTTTTAACAGAATTAGTCTCTTAACAGAATTCCGTCACTTGACTGCCATCATACCGGGTCGTCGTAATCGGTTGACTGGCCGCTTTACCAATGGCAATCGCCATGACTGGCACGTACCGTTTAGGATCAAGGCCAAACGTCGTCGCAACTTTATCTGCGGCATAGCCGGCAATCGGGTTGGTGTCATAACCGTGAGCCCGGGCAATCAGTAAGAGTTGCATCGCAGCCATACTGCTGTCGATCATCGCATCGGCTTGCAGAAATTCGGGCGTCGCGTTCTCATACATTGGTAGGAACGTCTTGAAGATTTCGTCCCGTTTTTCAGGGGTGATGCGCCCTTCTTCACAAGCCTTGTTCCAAACATCGCGATAAACCAAGTGTGACTGAGTATCGCCTAAAACGAAGATCATTGCGGAACAGGAATCAATTTGTGGATAGTTGAATTTCATCAGGACGGACTTAGCCTTCGCCTTACCTTCCGCCGTATCTGCAACTACAAAATGCCAGGATTGCAAGTTGCAAGCTGATGGGGCGCTGATGGTCTCATCGATAATCGTCTGTAATTCAGTCCGGTCAATCTTAACGGCTGGATCAAATTGGCGAACTGATTGCCGGTTAAACACAACGTCTTTAAAATCATTATTCTTAATATTAGTCGTCATTGTTGCAGTCATATTAAACACTCCTCGTTCGTTTAATCTGTGTATTTTTCTAGATATTGAATCCGTTTACATTTCCATTATAACCGATTTTGTGTCTAACTTCACAATTATTTTGGCAGCGTTGCCATTGATTAGTTATTGGCTCGAAACGCACACCCGGATTTGGATAACCGCAACTCATGTCAAATTACAATCGTCAATTACGCCACGTCTACTTCTGTAATGAGAAACGTCATCAGTATCTATCAGCAACTGCCACAATCCCGGCGATGCCAGTTATATTAAAAACTGCTGCACTCAGTTACGACCAATATTTATTTTCGCACTAATTACCACCCGTCATTATTCATACCAGTATTATTAAATGCTGGCTGTTCCCCCCCTAACCTACTTGGGTAATTAGACCAGTTATCCCGATTAAGTCAGCTAAAATAAACCAATGGACTATACCAATATAACGCGATTGAAAAAGCGCTTACAAGGCCGTACAATAATGATTGCACTTATTAAGTAATCACTTTTAGGGGGATTTTGTACATGAAGAATTACTTACAACGCATGGGTCGTTCACTGCAATTGCCCGTCGCCGTCCTACCAGCCGCCGCGCTACTGGTTGGGATTGGGAACTGGTGGGCAGCCGCCAGTAACGATATCGTCGCGCACTTCTTACAAGCTGGCGGTAACGCTGTTTTGGGGCAGTTACCACTACTGTTCGCCGTCGGATTAGCCTTAGGGATGTCCAAGGACAAGGATGGCGCTGCAGCCCTAGCCGGCCTCGTTGCCTTCGAATTACCGACCAACGTTTTGAAGCCTGAGTCAGTGGCAACGCTGCTCAATATTAAGATTGCGACCGTCAATCCAGCTTTTAATCAAATTGGAAACGTTCTCATCGGGATTCTTTCTGGTCTGATCGCAGCTGCACTGTATAATCGTTTTCACGAAACTAAGTTGCCAATGGCGTTGTCCTTCTTTAGTGGCAAGCGCTTAGTCCCAATTTTAGCCGCAGTGACGATGCTGCTCGTCAGTGTCGTCCTGCTGATCGTTTGGCCACCAGTTTACGATGTACTAGTCGCCTTTGGTAAACTTATTATTGGCTTTGGCGCGGTTGGTGCCGGACTCTACGGCTTCTTCAATCGCCTATTGATTCCCACTGGACTACATCAAGCCCTGAACTCCGTTTTCTGGTTCGACGTCGCTGGCATCAATGATGTTGGGAAATTTATCGCCCACAAAGGGGTCAAGGGGATTACCGGGATGTATCAAGGTGGCTTCTTCCCCGTCATGATGTTTGGCCTTCCAGCCGGAGCATACGCGATCTACCGCAATGCACGTCCCGAACGCAAAGTTGAAACAGCCTCATTGATGATGGCCGGCGCCTTCGCTTCCTTCTTCACCGGGGTGACGGAACCCTTGGAATTCTCGTTCATGTTCGTCGCCTGGCCGCTCTACGTGTTGCACGCCGTTTTCACTGGCTTGTCTCTAGCCTTTGCCGCCTTCATGCACTGGACCGCTGGATTTTCATTCTCAGCCGGCTTCGTTGATTACGTGCTCAGTCTGAGCAACCCGATTGCCAATCATCCACTGATGCTGATTCCACAAGGCTTAGTTCTAGCCGTGATTTACTACTTCGGCTTTAATTTTGCCATCAAGAAGTTCCATCTGATGACACCTGGTCGCGAACCCAATCACTGCCGACGATGCCGATGATTTGGCATTAGCTTTGGTCGCCACGGATGCTGATGATGACAACTACACCCGCCAAGCCAAGCAAATTTATGCCGCATTGGGCGGTGCCGACAACTTGACGGTCATCGACAATTGTACGACGCGTTTGCGGCTCCAACTCAAAGACACAGGCACCATCAACGAAGCCGCTATCAAACACAGTGGCGCTGCCGGCATCAATAAGTTGGATGAACACAACTTACAAATTATTATCGGAACTGAAGTCCAATTCGTCGCCGACGCGCTCACTAAGCTGAAAGCCGCCAATGCACCGATTTCGACCACGTTAACTTCAAATGAAGAAGGCCCCACAACTACTGAAATGCCGGATATCACGAGTGGTGTGACGACTGATTTTTACAGCGTGGCGAACGGCCAATATGTCGACATTGAGGCAGTAGCAGACAAGACCTTTTCGGATAAAATGCTGGGCGATGGATTCGCCATCAATCCAAGTGACGGGACGATTTGTGCGCCCATCGATGGTACCGTCAGCACCGTCTTCCCCACCAAACACGCGATTGGTTTCAAGACCGCATCCGGCCTCGAAATTCTGCTCCACATGGGAATCGACACGGTCGAATTAAACGGCGGCCCCTTCGAGATTCTCGTTCAGGCCGACCAACCCGTTCAACATGGTGAAGTCGTGGCCAAGGTTGATTTAGCCGCAATTAACGCCGCTGGCAAGGACGCCACGATGATGGTCATCATCACCAACATGGCCGCCGTCAACTTGATGAAGTTCAAAATGCTCAGCAGCCAAGTCAACGTCAGCGATGAAATCATGCTGGTCACTACCAAGTAAGGGACACGGTTTGGTGGCGTTTCATTCATCACATCGGATCGTTTGGTCAGATAGACTGCAGATTGTTCGTTAATAAAATAAACGTTATGCTGGCGTCACCAATCCAAAAGCCGGTTCCAAAAGGTGGTTGAAACCCACTGGCGGAACCGGCTTTTAATATGGAAACACTTGGGCTAATAATTTTCAGACAATTATTTTTATTCCTTCAGTGTCAATCCGCTTAAAATCAGCGTTTTAGTGCACATTCAAGACTTAGTGTAACCAGCGAATCCATGAGGTTGATCGCCAGCAATGTACACCCTGTAAATATTTACGTCTATAAATATAAATGTTACCATCAAACTAAGTTAACACTACTTGCACTGAACTTAGCAGTTGCCCTGCAATAACCGCGGTCATCGCCCCAAATGAACGCATACTGCATCAGTGCGATAAAATCGAGGAGGCCCACCATGTCCGTATACACCGGAGATTACATCTTCATCATATCCGTCGTCGCCTTTTTTCTCATCGTCGGCGGCATCATCTGGTTAATCGCCCGCCGATTACATTAATCGGTGCGGTCCCGACTAATCACAAAGGCGCAGCGGTCTCGAAATCGACCTGCTGCGCCTTTTTTAGTTACCCTGCAAACATCGTCAACAACTCATCCGCCTGCAACGCTCGTTTGGCTGCCCCACGGACATCTAACTTGATCTGGCCATCTTGGACCATCACCAAACGGTCGCCGTACGCAAGCGCATCACTCATCTTGTGGGTAATCATCATGGTCGTCAGCTGATTAGCCGTCACAATTTTTTGCGTCAACGCCATCACCTCGGCGCTCGTTTGTGGGTCAAGGGCGGCGGTGTGCTCGTCTAACAGTAACAATTCAGGGTGGCTGAGCGTGGCCATCAATAAGGATAAGGCCTGTCGCTGCCCACCCGACAAGTATTTCACCTGGGTATTCAAACGCTGTTCCAAGCCCATGTTGAGGCTGGCCAATAAGTTCAAATACTGCGCTTCTTGGTCACGACGCCAATACCGACGCAGACTCAAGCTTCCGGTATGCCGCGCCGCTAACGTTAAGTTCTGGGCAACGCTCAAGTCACCCGCTGTCCCTAATTTGGGATCCTGAAAGACGCGGGCGACCCACCGTGAGCGGTACGCAACGGGCCGATTGGTTACCTGGTGCCCGGCTAGCTCGATTTCCCCGGCATCGGTGCTGAGCGTACCGGCAATCGTGTTGAGCAGTGTCGACTTACCAGCCCCATTATTGCCAATCACGGCCACGAATTCGCCGGGTTCAATCGTTAGATTCACGTCCGTTAAGACGTGCCGCTCGTTGCTGGTTCCCGGAAAGAAGACCTTTTGTAAGTGTTGTACGTTCAGAATGGCTGGTTGTGGCATATTGATCGACTCCAATCTCTTTGAGGTACCGGCGCAATTGTCGTTTGGTCCGGTATTTATTTTGTAATAGTGGCAAACAAATCACGATAACGAGAATCACTGCGGATAAAATCTTAAGGTCGTTGACTGGAAATCCTAGGCCCATCGCTAACGTTAATAGGTAACGATAAACGATGGCCCCAACGACCATCCCAGTCAAACGGACCCACATTTGGCGGCCGTGTAAGAAGATTTCACCGACGAGGACTGACGCTAGGCCAATCACAATCGTTCCGATGCCCATCCCGATATCCGCATAACCGTTGCTCTGAGCAATCAGCCCACCTGATAAGGCAATCAGCCCGTTGGATAGCATGTAGCCAATAATCACCATTCGATCAGTATAAATACCGTTGGCGGCACTCATTGCCGGGTTGTTCCCCGTCGCCATTAACGACAAGCCCAACCGAGTCGCAAATAGCCAGATCAGTACGATCACGACCATTAGCGTGACGCTGGCACCCACAACGATTGTTTGCAAGTCCGGTGACCAGCTGGCTGGTAAACCCATCATCAACGTTTTTTGCGCGAGTAGCGGGATGTTCGCCTTACCCATAATGTGCATATTGATTGAATACAACCCGGTCATCGTTAAAATTCCGGCCAGTAATGACGGCATTTTCAACTTGGTATCGAGCATCCCCGTCACCCATCCGGCGGCACAGCCACTGATGAAACCAAGTAGGCTGGCAGTCACCGCTGATTGGCCGGCCAACATCGCACTAATCGTCACCGCCGCCCCGAGCGGGAAGCTACCTTCCGTCGTCAAATCTGGAATGTTCAGAATTCTGAAAGTTAAGAAGACCCCAATCACGAGTGGCGCCCATAATAATCCCTGACCAATACTTGTCGTTAACATCTTATTTCGACTCCTTTCGTGACGTGCCTAAGGTTGTTTGATACTACTTGGTTTGATTCCAATCGCGTTGGCATTTGACTTATTGACATACAGGTGTAACTTATCAGCCGTTTGCACCGCCATCGTCTGTGGCTTCTGCTTTTTAACTAACACTTGGTAGGCCATCTTCCCAGTCTGTTCGCCTAATTCATAGTAGTTCAGCCCATAGGTCGCCGTGCCGCCATCTTCAGCCATTTCAATCGAACCAGTCACAACTGGTAATTTGGCAGCGGTCGCTTTCTGACCGATCGTCTTCATCGCACTCGCCATCAAGTTATCCGTCGGCAAGTACAGCCCAGAAATCTTACCTGTCAAACCGGCTAAGACACTCGCGACATCATTGGTACTGGTGGCGCTGACGACCTTTAAATCAATGTGATGCTTCTTGGCATATGCCTTGGCGATCTTGACTTGTAACACGGAGTTTTCTTCCGATGAGTTATACATCATCCCCAACGGCTTGTTGCCAGTCGCCATATTTTTCAGCAGTTGTAATTGCTTCCCGACCGGCATCAAATCGCTCGTCCCACTGACATTAGTTTGCGGTTTGGTATCACTCTTGACCAATCCGGCAGCCTTTAAATCCGTGACCGCTGTGACTAAGGTCGGTATACTGGTCGTCTTTTTTGCCAGCGCCTGAGCTGCAGGCGTCGCAATTCCCACTAACAGATCATTCTTTTGCTGAACTAACTGCTGGCTCATCGTGTTCAAGTTGCTTTGGTCGCCCTGCGCATTCAAGTAGCGATACTTGACCTTGAGCTTGCTACCATGCGCCTTCAATTCTTTTTGTAATCCGGCTTTGAAGCCTTTGCGTGCCTGGTCCAATGACCCGTGTTGCACCACTTGTAAAATCCCGATTGAAACGGTCTTCTTATTAGCCGTTGCTTGTTGGCCACAACCGGCGAGCAGTAAGCCGGCACCTAAAATAACACCTGTTAAAATTGTCTTTTTCATCTTGAAATTCCCCTTAATCGTTGTGTGATTTGCCCCAATACCATCAACGTCTTGATGAACCGGACTGAAAATAAAAAAACACCAGCTAGATTCTCGGAAGAATCCACCTGGTGTTTTATCGGGCCCGATATTTTTCCAGATAGATTGTCCCTGCATCTATCTGGCGTTTAAGTCATGTTGAATAACTTTAGCTCTCGATAGATACAAACGCGTTGCGTGCGCTTGTATCCATCAAACGAATACAAACGCTATCTAAAGAAAAAGCTAAAGGCAAATTGAATATTTAGTTGAAGGTTAGTTGTTAATGACATGGTTGTCATCCTCCGTTTCAATTTATAGCTTATAGTAAACCATGGCGGTGACTTACTTGTCAAGTCTGAACTTAACTATTTATTCACTGTGGCTGAAACAGAGCAATTCTTAAGTTCAAATGCGGCCAGTTGAGAACCACTGGAAACAGTGCTAGGTTGCCGTAAACTTGCTGTTGTGGGAACGTCTCTATTCTTGATTATCCTAGTTATCCGGCGTATCAGTCAGGGTCCACTTCAAAGTCCCTTGATAGGTGTCAGCGTAGATTCCGGGCTGTACAGAAAGGCCAATGCCCTTCGTATTGGACCAGTCGCTCGTCACCTTGGTGTCGGTAGTACCGGCGACTTTTTGGCCTTGCTGGACCAACATGGATTGATTTGTCAGTACCGTATCGGTGGAACCATCGCGATAAATCAGATCACCTTTTAGCGTCCGCCCTGTTACCGTCGTGGATGTCAGCGGTGTCGCACTCACGTATAAGTACCACTTAGACCCGGTCGAGCGGGTGTCCGCGACCGTCACGTTCATCGTGCTAGTCGGTTGATAGACGGTCGGATTGACTGGCACCGTTAAGTTACCAAATCCGAGGCTACTACTCAATTCACTAAAGGATAAGGTCCCCGCTAACTTAGTGACTTGCAGGGCCAATTCTTCTGACTTCAAACCACTAGCACTCTTCGCATAAACGTGAACCGTGGTGCTCCCATTATCAGCTAGACCTTTGAACGTTGTGAGTAGATCCGACTCGCTAGCATAATAGGTCATTGTGTCACTGGCATTGCTAGGATTAGTCGCAACGACCCCGGCTTGTTTGACCAGCCAACTCACAACATCCGCATCACTCGTCAGGCCTTCCAAATCAGTGACCGACAAGTTGACGCTAGTCGTCGTACTCTTAATCGTCAATGGTGCGACCGTCACGTCTTTGGTAACTGATTCGGATTCACCGTAATCGGCGTCACCAGTCTGCGTGACCGTGACGGAACTGACGCCATTCAACGTATTATTGAGTTTGATTTCATACTTGCCATCACTGCCGATCGTCGCCGTATAGGTCGTCCCATTGATGGTCGTGCTGACGGTATTACCGGCAATTCCGCTCCCCGTCAATTTACTATCCGTCGAGGTTGGTGTATCCAGTGTTGTCTTCAGACTAACCTTGTTAAAAACAGCTAAACGGTAGGTTGCCGTCACACCACTAGTTGTTGTGAGCCGGAAGCCGACATATACGGGCAAATCATCTTTCAGTTTACTCATATTGACCGAAAGTGTTTTGGTCGAGTTCATCGTAACTGAACTCGTCCCATAAGCCATATTTGACGGCGTGGTCGTCACTAGAGATGTACCGGAATCAGCATCCGCAGACTTGTAGAAAACGTCATAATACAGCGATTTGATCTCAGCTGAATTAGCCGTTAACGTCCCACTAAAAGTCAACGCCATACTAGTCGTTTTGGTGGAGAGCCGCCCCTCATTGGCATAGTTGGCCGTGACCTTAGTCAGCTTAGGATACGACCCAATCCCACCAGAAATGTTATAACCGACGACATTCCCAGTCTCATAAATCGAATAGTACGAGGTACTGCTCGTCGGCATCGTTGTCATCGCCGAAGTCAATCCAGTAGCCGCATGCCCAGTCAATCGCAATCCCCATAAGAGGCACAGGCCACTGACCAGCAATAAGCTTAGACTAATGATTTTTTGATAACGTCGCACGCGTGTCCCCTCCCCTTAGTGTCCGGCTGATTTGCCAGATTAATCCGAGCGCTACTAATGTGAGCACCCCGAACAATTGCTGATAGCGGCGCAGCGACTCCCCGGTTTGTGGTAACTGACCCGTCGTCAAAGTACGCTGTAATTGGCCAGCAAAGTCAGCCTCACGCGTCAATACTCGCCGTGTCTGATAAATCGTATCGCCTTGTGGAATTTGGCCCGTCGCTGTTGGCGTGGTTGATTTGGGCCCCGCATAAAAACTAATCTGAGTCTCAGTGGTTCCCAGCGGTTGCGCCGTTGCCAGCACAGCTGGTCCTAACCATAACCAGACAAGTAGCCCCAATCCGATTCCCATCAATCGTCGTCTCCACATCGGTCAGTCCCCCCTTTTTCCTGAGTCTCCATGGTCACCGCTTATCAACTTGCTAATTTATAACTTATTTTTGCGTTTGGCGCCGTTTTTTGAGCCAGAGTACCAGCCATAATACTAGTAACACGATGATCAGCATGCCGAACGCCCCAAGGCCAATCAGCCACCAAATACTGATCCCGTTATCGTCGACCGTGTCATCGTTATACGTCTTGGCCGTCGCCGCACTGATTTTGAAATCGCGGTCAAAAGTCCACTTATGATCACTATTGGTTGCGACCATGTGCAAGTGGTAAGTCCCCGCCTGTAATTTCTGCTTATTCAACAACATTGGATAATTAAACGTCGTATTCGGGGCTAACATCACGCCCTTTTTAGTCGCTTTAACGACAGTCTTATCGCTATCCTTGGCCGTGACCACCGTCTTCATGGTGACCCGCGGAATCATGACCGCCGTTGTGTTGCGTAACGTCGCGACAATACTACGGTGGTAGTTGACCATCCCAGCCGAAACGTCACTCAATTTTAAAACTGGTGATGGCGCGGTCCCCAAACTGTACTTGATGCCAATCACATAGGAATAGACGCTACTAACGTTGGTCGCACCTTTGACTTCACCGGTCACTTTTTGATCAACTCGTTTGAAATACCAGCCACCAAGTAACGCCCCATTGAAATCACTCGTCGGCATCGTGGTTTTAGCACTCACGACTTTGGAACCGTTAGCCGGTACCGTTACGGTAGTTGGGCCCTGAATCTTAGTCAATTGGTCCACTCGATATCGCAGTGACGCGTCATACTTTTTCGCCGGTGTCACGTATTCGATGGCTCCCGCCGAATTGGTATAGGCGGTATGAATGCCCATCTTCACGCGAATATAACGATTAGTCGTGTTATAGATACGCGTCCGTAACGTTTGCGTTTGTCCAGACTTCATTTTCAAATCAAAAAAGGTTGCTTGCTTATCAATCTGATTATCAGGTGTTTGGGCCGATACGCTGAAACCGATATTATTGGTACTACTATTGGCTGCCTGTGCCGGAATGGCTGCTGCCAAGCCTCCGACGATAAATAAAATTGCAGCGATGCTTTGCATTAATTTTTTCATGATTTACGTCCCCCCACCGTCATTTTATGTAAAAGAGACGCCCACTGCTTGGCAATGGTCATCTCATGTGTTCGTTATTTTAATTATCTGCGGATGACGTTAATGTCCAGTTCAAAACACCTTTGTACGTGGTTGCGGAAGCCGTGTTCGCGACAACGTTCAACTTGATTGCCGTTGGGTCCAGCAAGTCAGAAGTAATCCCGGCACCGTTCTTATCTGCGGCGGTCAGGACAACTCCAGAAGTCGCACCCGTAAAGGTCGCACCAGCACTAGTTGACGCTTGGCTACCTAAGTCCAAGTCAACGGCTTGACCAGTTGCGCCGTTACCAGCGGTACTACCAGAACCAGCAGTGGCACCAGTCGAAGTAACCGTTCCAGCAGGCAAGCTAAGTGTAGCGCCCTTCAAGCTGCTCAAGTTACCATCCGTCCCATCAGCGGCCGCAACACTCAGCGTCCAGCCGGCGTTGGTCCCACGTTGGTCAGAGACTTGTAACCCAACCTTATTAGTCGTCCCCATCATCACAGTGCTAGAAGCATCAGCCGCGTAGCTTTGATTATTGATGACGTCAATTTGGTTAGAACCGAAACCTAACTTACTTGGTGCATAAATCAATGATAAGCCCGCACCAGCACTGGCACCGTTGTCCCCGTCACCAGGATTTAATGGCTTCGTTGGATCAGTTGGATCTACCGGATCAACTGGATTGGTGGTGTTGGCTGTAAACGTTGCCGTTGTATCAGTCGTCCCACTACGGTTCTCCCCATCTGCGGCGTTTGCAACAATCGGTGCCAACGCACCTAATAACATCGTACTCGTCATTAGTAGACTGCCTACTACTTTTTTCATAATGTGACATCCCCTTTGTTTGACCTAATTCATTAACTGCATTAATAATTTACCACATCCGCAAACAATTACAACCCCTTAATCTTTGCATCACTTCTCGATTAAGCGTTAAAAGTCAATAGGGTCAACATTTATAGGACGTTTCATAATAATTATTAAATTTTTGTTAAGTGCGCAATTTAATGTCACAAAATTTAACCGCTGTCATTATGTCAACGGATAGGCTTCAGCTAATCACCATTTTATTTATATATCGATAACTAATTATGCTTAAATAGTCATTTTATTGTTCGACCAGTAACTTATGTTCATCTGATTGATAATGGCGTATAAGTCCTGGCACGGAACTGTTTTCGTTTATTCCTCACAACTATTAGGTCCGTGGAAACTGTCACGATTAAATATAAAAAAGTTTATACCTCGTATCGCTTGGTTAACGATAACGGGATTTATGAACAGCGCTTAAAAACGCCCCAAGCAGATTGGCTTGGGGCGTCTTAATTAAGGTCTTTACTTGTCTAGTAGTACTCACGATTTGCCGACATGAATCATGATTAAATCATGCCAATTGTTAGGCTTACTGTCCGTCAGCCGATGCGCGCCTTAGTCCGACTTCCGGGGCCGGCTGACAATTGCTGGAACGTAAGCCGACGTCGATTTGAACTCACGCAGAAAGTCACTGCGCAATTTCAAATACGAGTCTTATTCTAAGCCGGAAGCAACCCACTCCCAGCTAAGAATAATTTGGCTACTGAGCATTGTCAGCCGACTCCTCCAGTCGGGAAGCCACTCGAATGGCGAATAAACGGCCACCTATCTGGGTGCAATTGGTCACTGAATATTAGTGACCGGTCCTTCATTCAAGCGTTGAATTCGCATCTATGATGATTTATAGCATCTAAATACTGGTGAAATGATTTGAGACTTTGCTAGCTCAAACGATCAGAGAAAATTCTGACAAGTTCTGTGAAGCCAAGTGTCCGAAGCATTAAAGCACGGGTAAGAAAGTTAGGCTATTGTTAGAGCCAGTCTCACAGTTGACTATCAAAATGACCGTGTGCTAAGAACCGACGACTAATCCAACAAAGGTTGGGTCCGCAAATGTCCGCCATTCGAATGCCTGGAAGCTGGCGTAGGACGTTGCTACAATAGCAGGTTTACGCTAACTCGCACTGTTTCCAGCGGGTCTCAGCTGGCCGCTTTTGAACTTAAAAATTGGCATGATTTAGTCACGATTCATGACAAATCGTTAGTGCTGACTAACTGGCTGCACATCGAAGCCCGCAGCAATCAAGGCCTGATTCACCGGTTCCGCAAGCTCGCTGTTAACGTGAAGCTCAATGATTTTAGTGGCTTGGTGGTTGACGACCATCAACGTTTGAATACTGAGGTCATTGGCTGCCAGCACCTTGCTGATTGCGAAGATGACACCGACTTGGTCGTGATGGATGACGACCCGCGTCACGATACCGGGTTCACCGTAGCCGGTAATGTTCAAAAACGCATCGAGAATATCGTTGTTAGTAATAATACCAACAACTTGGTGATCATTCATGACCGGTAAGACACCAATTTTGTGCCGGCGCATGGTCGCAATGGCGGCCTCTAACTGGGCATCCGCCGCAACGGTCTGGACCTCAGTCGTCATGATTTGATCGACGGTCGTTTTATTTAATAAGTAGTTTAATTCGTAGACCGACAAGCTCGTCGCTTGCGAAGGTAACGCACGTTGGATGATACCGTGCGTAATTAACCCGACCATTTGATTGCCATCCATGACCGGTAACCGGTGAATTGAATTTTTCTTCATTAAATCTACCGCTACACTGATGGTCGTTTTCGGATTGACAACGACTAAGTGGGCGGTCATATAATCTGCAACACTCATACTTAACCCCCTAGATAAGCTTTTTGTACATCCGCATTCGCCAACAACTCCGAGCCTTTACCGCTCAATTTAACTTGTCCACTAGCCAGGACGTAGCCGCGGTCAGCAATTTTTAGCGCCTGATTGGCATTTTGCTCAATCAGTAAAACGGTCGTACCAGCCTGATTGATTGCTTTGATAATTTCAAAAATTTCGTTAATGAAAATGGGGGCCAACCCCATTGATGGTTCATCGAGCAACATTAATTTGGGCGCTGCCATTAACGCGCGACCCATCGCTAGCATCTGCTGCTCGCCACCGGATAACGTCGCGGCATCCTGGTGTCGCCGTTTCTTTAAAATGGGGAAATAATCATAGACCCGTTGATAAGCATCCGCTAATTGTTGGCGGTCACGACGTAGAAAAGCGCCCATCTGCAGATTTTCTTGTACGGATAATCCAGGGAACACGTGGCGGCCTTCAGGAACTTGTGAAATGCCGGCCCGCACGATTTTAGGCGCGGCGGTCTTTTGAATGGGTTGGTCTAAATACCGGATGGTGCCACTAGTTGGTCGCATCAATCCCGAAATCGTGTGCAGCAACGTCGACTTACCAGCACCATTTGCGCCAATTAAGGTCACGATCTCACCCTGTTTGACTTCAAAACTAACGCCCTTGACCGCCTGAATCGCACCGTAGTTCACGACTAAATCTTGTACTTCAAGCATTTACATCCCTCCCAAGTAGGCCTTGATGACTGCTGGATCGTGCTGAATCTCTTCCGGCGTCCCGGTAGCGAGTAATGCGCCGTGTTCCAACACGTATAGCCGTTCGACGACGTTCATCACGAGTGACATATCGTGTTCGATCAAGACGACGGTGATGTGAAATTCCTGTTGAATCCGGCGAATCAAGCGGGTCAAATCAGCCGTTTCTTCGGGATTTATGCCCGCGGCCGGTTCATCCAAAAAGAGCAACTTTGGCTTAGTCGCCAAGGCCCGCACGATTTCAAGACGGCGTTGAATCCCATAAGGCAAGTTCTTCGCCGGTTGGTCGGCTACGGCGGTCAAATCAAACATCGCGAGTAGTTCTTGGGCGGCCACCGTCATCGCGTGTTCAGTGCGGTAGTAGTGTGGCAACCGCAGAATACTGGTCGTAAAGCCTTCCCGATAATGGTTTGTCATCGCAATGCGAACGTTATCGAGCACACTCATCGCTTTGAAGACCCGGATATTTTGAAAAGTCCGAGAAATCCCAATCCGAGCAATCGCGGCCGGTTGTTTACCGGTCAACGCCACCACACCGTTATCCGTATAAAAGCTGATGTTGCCGGCACTGACGCTTGTTTCACCAGTCAATAAGTTGAACAACGTCGTTTTACCAGCCCCGTTTGGCCCGATCAGTCCAATCAATTCGTCCTGGTCAAAATGCAGTGAGACGTCCGAGACCGCGGTCAGGCCACCGAAATTTTTGACTAAGCCCTGTGCATCTAATAATCGACTACTCATGATTGATGGCCTCCTTGCTCCGCCGACGGTTAAACAAGCGGTCAAACGAGAATTCCCACGTGCCTAACAAGCCTGCTGGTTTAAAAATCATTATTAGAATAAGCGCCAGTGAATAGATAATCATCCGAATCGTCCCAAAGTTCTGGAGCACCGTATCCAGGGCTCCCAAGACGATGGCGGCCACAAACGTCCCGGTAATACTGCCGACGCCACCAAGCACCACGATAATCAAAATCGCAATCGATGCCATGATATTGAAGTCACCGGGGGCAATCGTTTGAATGTAAGCGGCGTGTAAGGAACCGCCAATTGCTGCGGTGGCGGCGCCAAAGACGAAGGCCGCGAGCTTCCAACGGGTCGTATTAATGCCCATCGCACCGGCTGCCAACTCATCGTCGCGGACCGCCATGACTGCCCGGCCACCACGACTGTGAATAAAGTTGACCGTTACGATCGTCGTCACACACATCATGACGTAAACCGTTGCCCACGAAGCCAACGGTGGAATATTGAACAGTCCAGCCGCTCCGTTCGTGATTTTTAAGTTGTTGATCAAGATGCGAATGATTTCGGCGGCGCCCATCGTGGCAATTGCGAGATAATCACCGCGCAACCGCAACGTTGGAATACCGACAATAATCGCAGCAATAATCGCGATCACCACCCCGACGACCATCGACAGGAAGAAGCCTGCGGGTGTCGCCATCGTCTGGGTCATAATCCCGGTCGCATAGGCACCAATCGCCATAAAGCCGGCGTGACCAAGTGAAAATTGGCCCGCAAAGCCAATAATTAAATTAAGTCCAACTGCCAAAATCACGTTAATGCCAATCGTGACGAGCATGTTTTCAATAAACGAATTAATTAGCCCCATCAATTCGAAGCCGTCAATCGCCACGAAGCCGACGACCATCACGCCTAACCAAGCGAGATTCGCTTTCAGATTTGCTTTCATGTTGTGCCGCCTCCTATACTTTTTCCTTGGTTCGTTTGCCAAAAATCCCGGCTGGCATAACGAGCAAAATCACGATCAGGACGAAGTAGACGACCGCATCCTTGTAAGCGAACAAGCCGATTGCTTGAACGCCCGTCTCCAAAATGCCAATGATGAAGCCGCCAATCGACGCACCTGGAACCGAACCAATGCCACCAATGACCGCGGCAACAAAGGCTTTAATACCGGATGTCATGCCCATCAGAGGGTCAATCGAATTGTAGTAAAGACCAATCAACACGCCCGCCGCACCGGCCATCGCTGACCCGAGGGCAAACGTAAACGAAATCGTATGGTTCAAATCAATCCCGACCAACTGGGCCGCTTCTGGATCAACTGACACGGCCCGCATCGCCATGCCCATCTTGGTACGTTTGATAATCAACTCCAACAAAACCATCAGCAAGCAGGCCGTTCCTAAAATCAATAACTGAACGTTAGAGACTCGCAGTCCACCCCAATGATAGGTGACCACTTTAATGGCTTGGGGGAACGACCGCGCGCTCGCACCCACGAAATAGGACATGCCATTTTCAAGTAAGAATGAGACCCCAATCGCCGTAATCAAAGCGGTAATTCGCGGTGAATGGCGCAGCGGTCGATAAGCGAAATACTCAATGATGACACCACTCACCGCGCAGATAATCATTGCCGAGCAGAGTGCTTCTAAGAAATTAAAGTGCAGTGACCTGAGGCTGTAATAGCCCCAAAAGGCGCCCAACATATAAATATCGCCATGCGCGAAGTTAATTAATTTGATAATGCCATAGACCATCGTGTAGCCCAACGCTAGCAGCGCATAGATGCTGCCGAGCGATAAGCCGTTAATGAGTTGTTGTCCAAATGTCTGCATATGTGTTCCCCCATGCGCTTACTTAAGCTATTTGACGTTATAAACCTTGCTGACCGTGCCATTCGTCAACTGTTCGATTGAAATCGTCTTTTCAGGATTATGTTGCTTGTCGATCGTGGTCGTCCCAGTCACACCCTTAAAGTTCTTGAGTTTGGCCAAGCCATCCGCAATTTTGACGGAGTTCGCTGAACCCTCTTTTTCGATTGCGGACTTGATCATGTAAACTGAATCGTAAGCCAACGCGGAGAAGGTTGGTGCCGTGCTACCATACTTGGCTTTGTAGGCGCTCATGAACTTCGATGCGACCTTGTTCGTTGCACTCGCCTTAGTCGAGAACGGCGTCGTGTAATAAACGTTGGTGGCGTTCGACTTACCGGCGATTTGGGCCAACTTCGCATCCGCCATCCCGTCACTACCGACGATTGGAACCTTGATGCCCGCTTGACGTGCTTGTTTAACAATCAGACCAATTTCGGAATAATAGCCAGGCGCATAAATCGCATCGATTTTCTTATGTTTCAGGGAAGTCAAAACGGCGTTGAAGTCCTTATCGCCTTCCTGGAAGGTCTGGCTGCTGACAACCGTACCGCTATATTGCTTCTTGAACGCTTTGGTCAACCCCGTCCCGTAGTCACTGGAGTTATCGGTCAAAATTGCGACGCGTTTGGCCTTCAGCTGCTTGGTCACAAAATTGGCGGCAGTGGAACCTTGGAAATTATTCTGATAGCAAGCCCGGAATATGTACTTTTGAACCTTGCCACTCTTTTGCAACGTGTAATCGGGGTCGGTCGCTGAAGGACTCACGGACGGCACGGCAGCCTTAGTCATGTTCGGAATGGCTGCGGTCCCAGCGCTCGTGGTGGCTGGTCCAACGACGGCCACGACCTTATCGTTATTGACCAATTGCGCAGCCACTGATGCCGCCGTGGTGTTCGAAGCCTTATTGTCGCGAATGACCAATTGAATCTTCTTCTTGGTTCCGCCGACCTTGATACCACCCTGCTTATTGATTTGTTTGACGGCCAACTGAATTCCTTGCTTCTGTTGTTCACCATAACCGGCAGCGGAGCCTGATAGTTCCATGTTGACCCCGATCTTGATCGTCTTGCCCGGATTATTTCCTTGACTAGAATTCGACTTAGCGGTCGCACAACCTGCCAACGTCATTGCCATCGCACCCACTGCCGCAATCTGCATCGTTCGTTTTTCCCATGTTTTCATTTTCAATTCCCACTTTCTTTTTTTGATTGAAACTAGTTGAAACCCCAATCCTCCTTATGTCACAAAAAGGCCTCATCCACCGTAGTGAATGAGGCCTTTTCATGGAACTGAGCCTCATTACCACAATGGGAAAGAAGGGCTCAGTTCACTTGAATTTTGAGTTTTAACTCAAGGTCAAGTGACCGGGTCCTTCTTCGTTAATAATAAGGCTAAGTTTTGAACAGCAAGGGTCGTCAACAAATTGGTTAGGTTAGATTGAATTTTCATTGTTGACGCACCTCGCTTTCAAAAAGTTTTTTTGTTTGGTTGATGTTTCTTAGGTTAATTAATTTTCGGTGATAAGTCAAGCGAATTTTTTAATTATTTTTATATTAATTAAAAATCAGCCTCGCCATGGCCGGTCTTCTTGAAGGCTAAAAAAATGCGAAAAAAAAGAACGGCTGACAATTATGTCACCGTTCTCTTCGAAAAATTAGGCCGTCATGGTCGTTATTTTAGTTAAGCCTTTAGGAGTTTTTCAACTTCGCTCTTGAGCTTAGCTTCGTCCATACTCATATAAGGCGCTACTTCGTCAGCCGTCTTGTCAGTATCATGACTATCCGCGTCCATAAAGTGATTCCAGATTGCATCCCGTACAGGTAACTTGGAATCGCTCCAATCAAACACGTCCGTCATCCGTTCGTCTAACATACTGTTCATTTCAACTGCTGCAGCCATACTAAAACAACTTCCTTTCTAATTTTCGGTACACCTCAATTATAGGTCATCATTTTAAAAATGGTTAAATTTTGTCTGACTTTTTTCACTTAGGCGTTCTTTTGGTAAATTGTTCGTAAGGCCGCAATATCAGCTGACGATAAACTGCTCTTGCCTTGCGAGATTGGATGCATCACCGATTCTTTAGACGTACTGTGGTCCAATCCCAGTGCGTGTCCGAGTTCATGGACCGCAACGGACTTGCTGAACGCTGACGAGTACGAGCCATTCAGACTAGCCGTCGCATTATTCCAATACTGGGTGCCACGCCAACTGATCTGTTTGGTGATGTCTGGGCCCCCATGACCAAGTTCAACACTGGTAGAACCGGCTGACATCTTCTTGTGGTACATTGAAAAAGTGACGGAATTCTGGGTGCCGCTCGCCTTGCCCGCAACTAAGTGGACAAGTCCGGTCTGGTTATAAGTGGCGACCGCTTCTTTAAAGACTAGGCGAGCCGCTTTCGGTAAGTTACTTGAAAATGTGTAATAATAAGTCTTTTTCAGGGTCGTGTTCTGCACGATTGATTCGATTGGTGTCGCGTCAGTGGTACTCGTCGATGACGAAGCCGCCACTGAACTGGATTCACTGGCACTGCTCGTACTTGTCGTGCTACTTGCTGACGAGTTATTCGTACTGTCGCCTGATGACTGAGTCGTTGTCGAGTCAGCCGTCTCACTGGTCTCATCCGCATCTAACAGATGGCTTGATAAGTCCCCAGATAAGGCTGCTGCCAAGTTCTTCTGACTAGTCTGATATAAGGCAACGGCGCGGGGCGCCAACGTATCATAGTGGCGCCAGCCAAAAATGACCAGTCCAATCAAACAAAGTGCTTTCAACCCACGAATCAGATTTTTTAGCATTATGCGCGCTCCTCTTAATATTCTAAAATGGGACGGGGACATTTATTGCTTAATTAAACCACATGTCACCACCCTTAGACACAGGTTTTAGCGAATCATTAAGAATATTTAGGAATACCGCAATCTAGTTGTAATCTTAATCCGCTTTCCTCATTAGTTGGGCTAACCAAGGTATTCGTTCATCCCTTGATGGACTGGCGTTTTTGACGTATCAACTTTTAAGTCAAAAGCGGCCAGCTGAAGCCCGCTGGAAGCAGTGCGAGTTCGCGTAAACCTGCTGTTGCGGCGACGTCCTACGCTGGCTTCCAGGCATTCTGGGCAATGGCCGTGACGTGGTGGACACAGATTTAAGCCGACAACCCACGTCTTAAATACTGGTCTTCCACTAACCAAGCCAAAAACGCTTGCTAAGTGGAATTTCACCACTTGGCCTTGCCCAGAATACCTTCCAGCCGGGATGGTATTCGAAAGGCTGACATGTGCGGCTCAACCTTGAACTTAGATGGTCTTTGTTTCTGAATGAAACGTAATGATGTCTTTCAGCTGTCAGACTTGTGTATTAATTCTACGAACCACCAACATCCTTAAATGTTTTCATATTTTATCTAAATCGGCTGATATAACAAGGTTTCAAATGAGATATGACTGGCAATTTTATCATATAAGCTTATGACTGGCAGACATTAAAACTGGTCAGTAATCTCTGGACGTCTCGTTAGTAGTTATATACGACGAATTATCATCGATGCTGATCCATAGTTCACATGAAGGACCACTCTCCTAATATCCAGTGGCCAATTGTACCAAGCTAGGTGGTCGTTCATCCGCCATTCGAGCGGCTCCCCGACCGGAGGGGCTGGCTGACAATGCTCAAGGGCGAAATTCTTCTTGTCCGGGCGGGTTTCCCGGGCTAGAAGAAGACTCGTATTTGAAATTGCGCAGTGGGCTGCTGCGTGAGTTCAAATCGATGTCCGCCCTGTTCCAGCGTTGTCAGCCAGCCCCGGAGGTCGGAATAGGGCGCGCATCGGCTGACTAACAGGAATCCAACTTAGCACGCTTTAATCATGATTCATGACAAATTAACTAACACAATCCGTACCTGCTTTCCGACACGAAATATCCCTAATGCACCTCCAGCTATTGCCCCAGGATGTCTCAGTAATAAAAAAGGCCCGAAGTTGTGCTTCGTGACCTCCAGACTGCTATTTATTTCGGAAAACATATAATTTCGAGAATAAGAAATTCCCGATAATTGCCCCAGCTTGGCCAAGAATCTTGGCAAGGACTGCCGAGCTACCAATGACAGACATTAGCAACCATAAGATTGCGGCTTCAATCAAGTAAGTCACGATCCGCGTGGCATAAAACTTGCCCATTTCACGAAAGACGTACTTGGAATGGTGATCAAACACCTTCAGCCGGTCGACCCAAAAGGCGACTTGCACGGCGATCACCCAGGAAATCACGTTAGCGACCTGATATTCCAAACCAATTAAATGGTAGGTTGTATAGAAGGTGGCAAAATTGACCGCCACACTAATTAAGCCCCATAAAATATAGCGAATCGCTTGATTACGGGTCTCTTTCACTGGCGATAGAATTTGCTTATCCAATTCTGCCGTTGGTTCTAGGATATCCGTCACCGTTTCTTCATTCTGATTCGATTTACTCATGATTATCACACCTGGCTTTCTTCACTTAAACCCCATTATCATGAAATAATTTGTTTTAAGTTGCATCATTATCATTCAATGAGTAAAATTCAACACATCTTAATCTTATCACAGCAGTTAACTATTGGCGATGACAACTATCCAATTTCTATCAAGATAATTATCCCGCAATGTCGGGCAATCTGCCAGAAAGAACACATGCTACTCTCATCGTTAGCTGAAACTAAATGTAAGGAGCTTAACAATGCTTGCACTACTGATTATTTTTATCATTTATCATTTCATTCACGAACAGTTCGAATTCAGTCGGATCACGCGGTTGAACTACTGGATTATTCCAGTCATCATGCTGTATCAATTTATCCGGACTTTCACGTGGTCAATCACCAACGGCCTCGTGCTAGCTGGCATTCTGGTGTTTGCAACGGTCGTTGGTTATTTTCAAGCCAGTCACACGCAATTGAAAATTGAGCCGACTATCCAGCATCATTCTGCTGACGCCCAATCTACAACCGTTGTGAAAACGTCCTCACACCAAAAAGCAGCCACCGGTCAGCCAACCACGAATCGGGCCACAACGGTCAGTGCACAAGGCGGTCGGTCCTACCTGCTTGGCTGGGTATTGACGTTAGGCGCGCAGTTGGTGATCGAATGGGCCTATCTTCATGAGGAACTCTCCTGGGCAACCATCAATAATGAATTCTTGAAAGAAGTCTTCGCAGACCTCAGCTCAATTTATCGTTTTTCTGAAAGCGGCCGCCACACGAGTTGGACCCTTTGGGCATTGACCGGCGCAACCAGTTTGGCATACACACTCTGGCTTGCGCACCGGTCACCTGCCGTCCGTCAAGCGGTCTTCAGAACGCGTACGCATCACCGTAACTAAACGATCGAACAATGTTCACCTAAATGTCATCTATCAGTGACTTGTCAATCTCGACACCACACCCACTGTCGTTTTGAATAGCAGTCCAAGTTAAAAACAGCCTAACATCTCCTACCCGGATGTCAGGCTGTTTGATATATCACGCGCGCTTTAGACGCTGAAACGGAATTTCAATCGCCATTAAGGCCGCCATCGTCCAAACAAATTGGTGCCATACTACGCCAAACAAAAAGCCACTAGCCTCTCCAGCCAAGGCCGCTGATGGCGTGTGTGCGACAGCGCTGGCCGATGGTAGTGCCGTGGCGATATCTGGCCATTCCAGTGCAAGATTCAATGCGAATAACATCATAATTAAGCCAAACAAGGTCCACCCTTCGCGCTTAGTCGTCGTCCACTCATCAAAGTGCGGATAATTCAGTAATAGCGTAAAGGTCATGACGATTAGCGCAACTGAGATTAACTCGCTAAATGAACTATCGATTTGTAAAAAATGTAAACAGTAACTCACAACCAACAATCCCAGATTAATCCCATAACCCACTGACAACAGTCGTTGTTGCCGCCGACTCGTAGTCGTTTGTACTTCATAATGTTTTAACATACTCAAATCTTCCTTCAATAAATAATCGAGTGACAAATCGTAGACCGTACTAATCTGAACTAACATGCCAATATCCGGATATGAACGGCCATTTTCCCAGCTGGAAATCGTCTGTCGTGCCACGTGTAATTCTTCAGCAACCGCTGCTTGCGTTAAGTGCTTCTGTTGCCGAACAAACTTAAAATTCTCGCCAAAACTCATCCCCGTACCTCCCATGTTGATATCGTACCAGTCACCCGTCAAAAGACAAGCTAAGCTTCTTAGCATCCTGATAAGGCCGGGCTTTATGACCAGTCACGTTTAAATTAATATCGGCCGTAACTGCCCGACTTGAAGAGGTGAATCGCCACTTAACAAACGGACCATAGCGTTTCCATAGCGGATTTTTCAATCTCGTCTTCCGCTAAAATTTTTCTGTGGCCGAATATGGCACTAAATCGGGGCCGAAATGTGAACCGTTTTCATCGCCAATTAGTCAGCCTTTGATGCCATTAAAATAATAGTTAACTGTTGTTACCATTCGAATTAAAACGGTTTGATATTTTTGTAGGTGCACCTAAAAAAGTATTTCCATTTACTTTTATTTATTGTACAATGACAACGGCTCAAAGATTTATACAAATAGAAAGGTGGTCTTTTAATTGAGCGAAAAGACGAACACCCCAAACCGGAAGCATAAACTGATTGAATATGCGAACGGCCCCTCACTAGAGGAAATCAACGGGACAATCGAGGTTCCTAAGAATCTGAGTTTCTGGAAAACCTTGTTTGCCTACTCTGGGCCTGGTGCCTTAGTCGCAGTTGGTTATATGGATCCCGGTAATTGGTCCACTTCAATCACTGGTGGTCAAAACTACCAATACATGTTGATGTCTGTCATCTTGATTTCAAGTTTGATTGCGATGTTGCTTCAATACATGGCAGCTAAACTTGGTATCGTGAGTCAGATGGACCTGGCCCAAGCCATTCGTGCCCGGACGAGTCGGTCACTCGGAATCGTTTTGTGGATCTTAACTGAATTAGCGATTATGGCAACTGATATTGCGGAAGTTATCGGTGCTGCTATCGCCCTGTATTTATTATTCAATATTCCATTAGTTATCGCGGTATTTATTACCGTCTTAGACGTTTTAGTTTTGCTATTATTGACCAAAATCGGTTTCCGAAAGATCGAAGCCATCGTTGTTTGCTTGATTCTCGTCATTTTATTCGTTTTCGTCTATCAAGTCGCTTTATCCAACCCAGACTGGGGCGGTGTCATCAAGGGCTTAGTTCCAACTGCTGACACCTTCTCGACTGGCCGGACGGTTAACGGGATGACGCCACTATCTGGTGCTCTTGGGATTATCGGGGCGACCGTTATGCCGCATAACCTGTACTTGCACTCTGCCATTTCACAAACGCGGAAGATTGATCACAATGATGAAGAAGATGTTGCTCGGACTGTTAAGTTTGCCGCTTGGGATTCCAACATTCAATTATCCTTCGCTTTCATCGTTAACTCACTCCTACTAATCATGGGGGTTGCCGTTTTCAAGAGTGGTGCCGTTAAGGATCCTTCATTCTTCGGGCTTTACGAAGCGCTATCGAACACCTCAATGCTCAGCAATGGGATTTTGATTAGTGTCGCTAAATCCGGTGCTTTATCAGCCTTGTTTGCGATCGCGTTGCTTGCTTCAGGTCAAAACTCCACGATTACCGGGACGTTGACTGGGCAAGTGATTATGGAAGGTTTCGTTCACATGCGGATGCCACTCTGGTTACGGCGGTTAGTTACTCGGTTGATTTCTGTGATTCCAGTGCTGATTTGCGTGCTGTTGACTAGCGGCAAGAGTGCAATTGATGAACATACCGCGCTGAATAATCTGATGAATAATTCGCAAGTGTTCCTGGCCTTTGCCTTACCATTCTCCATGCTGCCATTACTCATGATGACCGACAGTGCGGCTGAAATGGGCAAACGTTTCAAGAACTCGCTCTGGATCAAAGGATTTGGCTGGTTATCAGTTATCGGTTTAACCTTCTTGAACCTATTAGGGTTACCGGATTCAATTCTGGGCTTCTTCGGTGACAATCCATCTGCCGGCGAACAAACCTTCTCTAAGATTTTAGCTTACGTCTTAATCGTTGCCATCTTAGCGCTACTTGCATGGACGATTTTCGACTTACAACGCGGCAACAAGCGTTACGTCGCACAACAACTCGCCGCAGCGGCTAAGGAGGCTGACAAATAATGGCAACCAAATTCAAACGAATCTTAGTCGGTGTCGATGATTCGGCTGACGCCCTACTCGCCTTCGACTATGCGATTCATCAGGCTAAACAAGATGATGCTGAACTAGTCATCATTTCGATTCTGGAAAACGACGAAATGAACGTCTACCAAGCCTTAAGCAAAGATTACGTGCACGGCGAACGCAAGGAATTAGAGCAACACATCTTAAAATACCAGCAACAAGCTCAAGAAGCTGGTGTGACCAAGGTTCGCTCAATGATTGCGGAAGGTGAACCTGGTGAGACGATCGTTAAGGAAGTCATTCCACACGTTCAACCTGATTTACTCATCATTGGTTCATTAGCGAAGAAGGGTATTGCCAAGCACTTTGGGAGCCAAGCCGCTTACATGGCCAAATACGCCCCCGTTTCGGTACTGGTCATTCGTTAATCCAACCAGTGTTGCTAATTCAGAACATTGAATCAGTTCTTTAAAAATACAGCATTATTTGCTGACAAAAGCGGCGACTCACATCTGTGTGGGTCGCTTTTATTTTACAGATTTATTTTTTAGGATAGCATAACTTTATTTTACTATTCACCTTAACCTACTATAATAGATGGTGAAGGGGGTATTTGATCATGACACCTAACGAGACCTACGAAGATTTAGAACAATTGCATCTATTACCAGCAACCCAATTTACTTGGCGGCCCTTCACTTCTACCACCATCTTTGTTGACAGTCCGCACGACCGGCGCGTTTATCGGCTGAACTTAGCGGACGCGACCGTCGACATTTTTCAAGCAGACCCTAGTTCAGAACTCTCTGAACACTTCGAGCCCCTTAAAACGATTCAACTAACACCACAACAATGAGTCAACTCAAGCCATCACAACCAGTTGCCTCATAATAATTGTCATTAGCACGCAAATAAGCGTTTCAGGAATGAACCTACCATTCTTGAAACGCTTATTTGAATCGATTCGATTGTGGTGTTGCTTGTCCGTTGCAGCTGGCAAAACGGCCCATCACCTGCAGTTGGTGGTGCCGCTGGCCATTAGCGATTGCTGCCGGATGTCAGCACTTAACTACACTTCTTCATCCGATACTGGCGCGCGCCGGCGGTCATGGTGAATCTGCCATAGTAAGCCCACTAATAAAATGAGCCTTGATTAATTCATCGCCACCCCAGGCATAAATAATGGCGGTCGGCATACTCCCTACTAGCGTCGCCCACGCTAATTGTCGTCGTGTCACCGCTGTTTCGACAGCAGCCAAGCTCACCAACGAGGTCGGAATAAACGGGACGGTGTAGCCAATTATGACGCCGAGTAGCGGATGCCGCATGTTACCGATCGCAGTCACGATTTTTGACGATTTTTGCGTCCGATGAGCAGTCACCCGGCCGAAGAACCGCTGTGCAATCAAATTTCCCAGCGTAATCCCGATAATATTCAGGACAGCACCGAGTCCTTTGCCAAAACAAATTCCGGCGACGACACTGATCGTCGCAACGGGTGCGCCCGGAATAATTGAAAAACAAATCAATAAGGGTACCACTAACCCAATGTCTACGGCGCGATGTCGCCGCACTTGTGCGACTAGCGCATCTTGGTTGAAGACCCGGTGTTGAACGAGCTCCCAGGTACCATGATAGCGATAGACTAATAGCCCAATCAGTAGCAGCGCGAGTAGCGCAGCGCCGACAATCAGTTGCCGTTTCGTTAATTTAACTTTCACATTATCCTCCGCTAATCGTGATGGGGCTCATGCTTGATCTCATGCGCCACGTGCCCAATCATGGCATCCACCATTTCTAAAATATGGGGGTCATCTAAGCAATAGTAAACGTGCTTGCCGCGCTTAGTCTTAGACACCAATTGATACTGAAATAAAATCGCTAATTGGTGAGAAACTTGTGGTTGTGGCAGTTGCACGTGACTCACGATGGCCGTCACATCCGCTTCGTGCCGTTCTAAAAAGCGCAATATTTTGATCCGATTCACATTGCCGAGTACCTTATAGATTTTAGCGGCTTCGGCTAATAGTTGATCGCTAACTTCCATCCATGGACCTCCGTTCCCAGTTATCACCACAGTGCTAACAAGTGACTGATTAGGCCACTATCCCAGAAAACGTAGCAGCCAATCAACACATAACAAATCTTCATCAACCGTTCACCGTGTGCCGTGATCACTCGTTGAACGACTGGCAATGTCGCCACTTGTTTAATAATAATCACCACTAGCACCGTTAACACGCCAATAAAAACTAACGTCATCAAGAAATGCGCCATGCTCTCGCCAACGAGGACCGGCAAGAAAATCGATAAATTACAGCCCGCACATACCGCCAAATACGTTACCAGCACGTTCAACACTGGCGATCGACCAGAACGGTCCGCTTGCTCGTCATCATCGTCATGGAACGCCAGCCAGATTGGCAAAATCCCCAACACACCGAGCAACCATTCCGGCAAGAACAACGTTAACGTCCGACCGATAAAGAAACTCGCTGTCAGTAAAATCATATTTCCCAGGAAATAACCCCAAATAACCTGCGATAACCGGTATTTTTTGAGTAAAAACACCAACATAAAGAAGAAGTCCAAATTAACGCTCAAAAAAGTTATCGCTAAAATCCCATAGTGCATCCCATCACCCACTCTTTTATTGTTGACTTCATTATATGTCAAAATCGACATATGTAAAGTAAAAACTGCACCCAACTGAAAAGTAAATAGTTACTAGTCAGTCCACAATCAAACACCCGCACCACGAAAAAAACGCCCACCAATGAGACTAAGCAGGTGCTTAGCCCGCAATGGCGGACGTCTTCTGGTTGACTGCTGACTAGCAGATCAACGTTAATTTTGATGGTTATCTTCAAATAATGAGCTAATCAAGGTGCATCTTGGAAACTTTGCTGGGTTGACAGGCCATACCAGCAATCATACGCCCTGACACATTAGCATCGTTTCATATTGCGACCAAGTTTGTCACATTCTTACCCAGTCAGCATTAAGCACTAATCTGCGGCTAACGCATCGATTGGATTCAAGCGAGCAGCGCGCCATGCCGGTAGAATTGCCGCTAATAGCGCGATTACTAGGGCGATGATAAAGGTCGAAACAACATTGCCGAGATGAATTTCTATCATATTGTAACTGGCGATTTGATAGAGGACTTTATTCAGCGCGGCTCCGACACCATAGGCAATCCCCGTGGCGAGCAATGCACTGATGACCCCAATAATGAGCGATTCGCTCGTGAACAAGTGGCGGATATCGCCCCGACTTTCACCGAGTGCACGTAAAATCCCAATTTCCTTTTTACGGGCACTAACGGACATGAACATCGTCACGATGATCATCAACGCTGAAACGAGTAATGAGATACCCGCAATCGCAGCCAAAATGGTCGTCGCTAAGTTGACGTACGTGTTGACGGTGTCTAGCATGCTGGCAATACTCGTGGCCCGATAAGTTCGCTTACCGTCAGTTTTGAGCTTGTTGATTTGCTTCGTGACCGCGTCATTGTGGTTTCGAGAATCGACTTTAACCGCGACAGAAGTCGGTTTCGTGCTCAAATCTTTCGACGAACGCATCGCCTTCATGGTAGCGTACGAAACCGCATTGACCGCACCACCAGTCGTGCTTTCAGTGATTCCCGCAACGGTTAACTGTTGCTTGACGGTTACTGACTTGCCACTGGCATTGGTCGTCTGGAAGGAGACGGTAACTTTCTTACCAACTAAGTCCTTCCAATTCTTAGACGACCACTTCTTGGCAACCGTGTCTTTATCAACGACAATTTCATTCTTACCAGCCGTATGACCCGCTTTAATAATGGATTTCCGGTTGGAAGCCGTCCAAGTTGTCAGCGTAGATGCCGTATAGTCTTTTGATCCAATTGACAGCGTCGCGTTGCTTGCACTAATAATTGGTTGAACCGTCTGAACGTGTTTAACCTTCTTCAACTGTGCTAATTGTGTGCTACTAAAGGTCGGTTGACTAGTGGTCGTCGAACTGGCCCCCATTGCGGCGGCCTGCTGATTATTAGCTTGGGCGCCGCCACCACGTTGGTTTTGGCTCGTCTTCTGATACCGACTGACCGTCACGACCCGCGGATTGACCATATCATTGATTTCTTGGTTGATATAGCCTTTGAGCCCGTTGCCTAGGCCGTTGAATAGCATCACCGCAAATAGCCCAATGGCCGTCCCAATAATAATGATTAGGTTCCAAGTCCAGGTGTAGCGTAAGTGCTTAAACGCCGTACTCATCGGTACGTACCATGGCAACTTGCGCGCAGGAATTTGTTGCCGATTTTCGTCAACTGGATAGGCGGCTTTGATCCGGTCATCCGATGTAATCTGGCCATCCGCTAATCGAACGATGCGCGTCCCGGCGTTGGCAACATCCTCAGAGTGGGTCACGCAAATCACTAACCGGCCCTCTTCTGCAATTTGGTCCAACAATTTCAGCACATCCGCCGTATTTTCAGAATCCAGCGCCCCAGTCGGTTCATCCGCAATAATGATTTGCGGGTCACTAGCGAGTGCCCGGGCAATTGCGACCCGTTGTTTCTGCCCACCAGACAACTGGTTCGGATACTTCTTGATTTGATCAGTCAATCCGACCTTCGCCAACAATTCCTTGGCCCGTTGTTCACGTGCAGCACGATTGAGCTTGGTCATATCCAATGAAATCAAAACGTTATCTAAAACCGACAAGTGATTGATCAAATTATAGGACTGATAAATATAGCCGATGGTTTCTCGGCGATACTGGTCCATTTGTTTTTCTTGGTGATGATCCAACGCGGTCCCTTGAAGCAAGACTTGGCCTTCAAATTGCCGGTCCAGCCCACCGATGATGTTCATCAGCGTTGACTTCCCGCCACCAGATTCACCTAAAATTGCCACGAACTCGCCACGTTCGAAAGTTAAATTAATCCCATTCAAAACTGGGAAGGCTTGTTTACCTAAATAATAGGCTTTGTGAATATCCTTTAATTCTAAGTAACTCACGCTAATTCACCCTACCTTACTTCACTGTCATGTGCACCAACAGTCTTGTGATGTAACAAGACTTAAACTGTGACTATTGGTCATTAAGTTTACCAGAGATTACGCTTTGGCAACACCCTAACGCGTCAATTTAATTGGAACTTAGCATAGCACGTTAGTTAGTTTATTGCAACGAAATCTAACTAAAATACTAACAATTTTTATAATTCGAGACACGTAAGCACCATCAACTAGTCTTGCGAGTGTGTCTCCCCCTAGTCAGTCACATGACCCGTTCCGATAGCTAGCAATCAGACGTTTAGTCCGCCTACTACTTAACTAGCTTGTGTACAAAAGGGCAGTTCTGAAACGAACTCTCGTTTTTCAGAACTGCCCTTGTCGACATCGTACAATTTAAATCACTGTGGCATTGTTAATCTACGCTAGGCGTGACGCTTCCGCCACCAAACGGCTAAGCCACCGGTAATCATTAGTAAGAGACTACCTGCAACTGCCAACCAACGTTGAATCGCTTCACCGGTTTGTGGTAACCAGCTACCATGATGGGGCTTCGTGGTCGAATGCGTTGCGTTAGTCGCAGTATTCGTTTCAGGTAAGGTCGTCCTATTAGTGCTGGCCGTTGACGTGCCATCTCCACCTTTGCCAGGTTTAGCCGGCGTATTGGCGTTACCATCGGGTTTATCGGCATTTGACTTGTGGTCATCTGGCTTAACAACGGTATTGCCGTTGCCATTTGGCTTTTCGGTATTTGACTCACTGCCATGTTGCTTCTCATCGGTATTACCGTTGTTACCAGGCTTCGTGGCACTTGAACCATTTCCGTCAGGCTTAACTGTCGTATTGTCGTTACCACCAGGTTTAGTGGTACTTGGACCATTTTCGTCCGGTTTAACTACAGTATTACCGTTGCCACCAGGTTTAGTGCCACTTGAACCATTTTCATCCGGCTTTACTATCGTATTGTCGTTACCATCAGGTTTAGTGTCACTTGAACCATTTTCATCCGGCTTTACTATCGTATTGTCGTTACCATCTGGTTTAGTGGTGCTTGAACCATTTTCGTCCGGTTTAACTACAGTATTGCCGTTACCATCTGGTTTAGTGGTGCTTGAACCATTTTCGTCCGGTTTAACTACAGTATTGCCGTTACCATCTGGTTTAGTGGCGCTTGAACCATTTTCATCCGGTTTAACTGGCGTCGTTAACGGATTATCGTTGTCAAGGTCGACCAAGACTTCTGTTCCATCGGCGGTTGCCGCCATCGCTTGGCTTAACATGATCGTCTTGGCTGCTTTGGCCTTGCTTGGCACTAACTTGATCGTTACCAGATTCGTCACGGGTTGACTCGCACTGACGGTCAAACGTAATTGTCCGTTAGCCACCGTTCGGCGTAAAATTTTGACACCCGTTGGAACCTGAACGTCCGCAACGTCACGGCCAGCGAGGTCGAATTGCAAATCAAACGCGGTAAGTTGCCGCTTTTGAGCATTCATTACTTGCACTTGTGCTTCGTGGTCGTTGCGACTCAATTTCAGTGTTTCAACCGCGCGGTGTTTCTTCGTCAGCTCCGTTTGCTTGAGGAAGGCTGACGTGTCAAAGACCTGACTGTCGAACATTTGTGGGGCTTGTGGTACTTGCAAGGCGTTTAAAATCAGCGCACTCACATCCGCGTTGCTACCGCCGTGTAGTCGGCGACCACTATCCACCGTTTCGCCACCAAGGGCCATGAAGATGCTGCGGTTATATTCATCCCAGCCGCCATGGTTGGTCCCGGCGCCACCGTGGTCCGCGTTAGCAATCACTAACGTATCATGGATGTGCCCGGTTGCTTCTAGCTTGTCCATGACGCGCTTGAATAAGCCGTCATATTGCGCGTACTTATCCCAATAATTATCGTTATACCAGCCACGACTATGGCCCTGACCATCCATGTAATCACTTTGCATGTACACTAGACCAGTGTTCTTAAACTCAGATGAGCCGATGTAGTTGGCGACATCGTCAAAGGATTTCAACGAAGCGGACTGCTTGGTCATCACAGCTGCATCTGGTTCAACAATACTGTTCACGATTGGGCCCCACTCTGAAAAGGCCGCGGCGCCACGAGTTGGGTTCTCAGCTTGAAGCATCTTGAAGACGGACGGGAACAACGCTTGTGGTTTATCAAAATCAGCAAAGTATTCTTGTCCCATTGACCCGTTAGTGCCTTGGTATTCCTTAGGTAACGTGTCCCATGGCCGTCCATGCAGCATAGAAATGTAGTTTTGAGCTGAAATTGCTGGCGAAACTGCCCGCGCAGACGTGCTCATCGCAAACTGTTTATTGAATAAATCCATCGTGTACGTGTTGCGACGCTTCTTCATAATGACCGGGTCAGTCGTCCATGCGGGTGTTTTGGTCCCTTGCGCATAGTACATCCCCTTTGGATCCCAGGGGTTACCACCACCGTCCGTCGTCAAAACGACCACGTGTTTATACGGCTTGATTTCAGCCTGTTTGGCGGCAGCGACTTGGTCAGTTGCGGAAGCTAAGGCCACGTCTCCGACCCCAATAATACCGTCACCATTGTAATCGAGGGCGTATTTTCCTTGAACTTCAACAGATTGTGCGGGTCCTAATTGAACCGTCGTGTTTTTGGTGGTTTGTTCCAATTGAATTTGCGTCTCACCCGCTGTTTTGGCCTTTAAATTGAGGTGCGCCAGTCGAGTCTGAGCGTATTTCTTGAAATCAGCCGTCGACAAATTAGCGGTCGTCGTCACGCGGACCCGTCCCGGCTGAACGAGTTGTACCTGCGTCTGATTGCCTTGCAATAGTCGTTCAGCACCGACATAATCGAACTTGTTGGCATCATAAACCACATCGATGGTCAACGGTTGCGCTGGCGTTGCCTTTAGTTGCCGGGCGTGTACATTCAGCCCATAAGTATGGCCTGCTGCAATGCGCTTCGCTCCTACCAAACGCGTCGCTACAGACTGTTCAACGGGCGCTACTGCATGCTTGCCCTGTTGCGCTTGATCGTTCAATTGGCTGACTTGTTCAGGAGTGAGTACTTGGTCATACAACCGGGCCTGCTTGATTTGCCCCGTCATCATCGACTGCACGTGTGAGCCAGGTGCGGCATCGCCACCTAGGACGAAATCCTTGGTATTTTGTGCCAGCTTCAAATCACCCGGCATGGCCACTTGTTGCACCAATTTGCCATCAAGATACAGACTCGCCGTCTTATTTTTATCAATCACACCGACCGCATGCACCCACTGGCCCTTATGCAGCAGCCCTTTAGGCGTTTTGTAGCCGGCACCATCATGGGCATAGAAAATCACTTGATTATTTTCAACGCCCAGGCCGAGGCCACCACCTTGTTGGCTCGAGAAAATCTCATGTTCGTGCCCGGCATCAGCGGCTGGGTCATATTTGAAGTAGGCTTCAATCGCCATACCACCCTGGATTTGACGGAATTGGTCATCCGTGAAAGTGGTGTAAAACGCGGATTTGCCATCAAAATTCAAGACTTGATCATCAAATTCTGGCGTCTTGGTCACTGACGGTTGGCCCACCAATTGCCATTGCGTCTTACCAGCATGGTCTACCAGTTGCCGATTTTGCACTCCTAAATCGACGATCGGGGTTGGCACCGTAACGTTCGCAGCCGGAACAGCGACTTGCTCACTTGGCGTATCCACGGGGGTCACAGCGGCAATCGCTGGACTCACCGTGGTCGTTAAAATTGCAGTACATACGAATAAGGTCGTTAAAACACGCGGCTTCATTACTAAATTATCACTCCACATTTTTTATAGTAAAACTAACTGCAATATTAAGCATAGTTAACTAATGTAAAGTGTTTAGACAGAGGTTTGTAAAGAAACGATATTATTTGTGTGTAGACGCAACTAAAATCCGAAACTTCAGTGGACCGTCATGCAAAATAGCTCGTGATACCTTTCGATACAACTAAAAAATCGTTTCAAAAATGCTGTCTGGATTCTTGAAACGATTTTTTCAGTTTTATCAGTTGGCAGGTTTGCCCGACAATTGAGCCATGCCTAATCAGGTTATTATTGAGCGACTTCCTGGTAACCATTAGCAATCAATTGGTTGCGGAACCAAGTTTCAAACATAAACCCATACCAAATGTCGCCTAGTAGATTAATTGATAATGCGATTTGTTCAGTGAAAAATAACTGAACAACCATGTTTAGTAAGACCATTCCTAAGAACGGCACGGCCGTTTTCAGCGCGATAAATGGCGTCCGACAACGAACACTGAACAGCGCATAGAACCAAGTGAACAATAGTGCCCACACATTAAACCGGGCGTACACTTTTTTGGTACTCGTCTCACCATTGATCGTTTTTGTGAACGTCATATCGTGTTTGACGCGGCGATTAAATCCAAACCACTCGGATGGTGCAAAATTCATGAAATTCCTCCTCGTTTTGTCACAACTGTCCCTTCTATTATAGAAGTTAACGAAGACGCTCGCTACTGATTGTCACGCTGGGGGCCAAAAAACTTTTGGACGACTGCTTGATAGCCGTACTCGTCGTTCAGTCGCTTCAACAATTTCTCATCATGCGTGCTCGTATAGCCAGTATGCCGCAGATGTTCATATAATTTCAGATAAGGTAAGTCTTGTTTTCGCGCCAGCGCCAATTCCTGTTCAATGCCATAAGTCACTTTGCGAAATTCCGCACTGATTTGTCCCGCATCCGTGACCGTCAACAGCGCATAGTTTGCCCGCTGATCCGCCATGAACTTCGCGTACGGACTGTACGGTTGTCCAGTGGCGCCCGGATTGATGATCAATTGCCCCCGCTGACTCACGCGCATGACTTGTTGATGCGTATGCCCATAAACGGCAACGTCTGCATCCCCCGCTAAATGATCAAAACTAGTCTGTTCACCAGCTGGATAGAGGTCGTGGCCCGTCGAACGTTCTGGCTGATTATGCGCTAATTGGAACGTCAAACCGTTTAGCGTTAACTGAGTCGCAATCGGTCGCTGAATCAATTCTTCATACTGCGCCGACTGTAAATGGGTGACCAGGTATTCCGTCAGCCGGGCAAAATAAATCGTTGACGGTTCTTCTAAACGGCCGGTGCCCGTCATGATCGCGTTAATCCCCTGTTCCCAGTTACCCTGTAGCCAGACGGATGGTGCAACGTCCGCTAATGTTTGATAAAGCTGTTGGGCTCCCGGGCCGGGCAAAAACAAATCGCCCAAAAACCAATAATCTGTGGCCTCCTGCTGCCGGGCATCCGCTAGCACCGCCTGTAACGCCGTCAAATTTCCGTGAATATCTGCCAAAACTGCAATTCGATGTAACACTACTCGTCACTCCCTCACCAATCGTTACTTCTAGTATACGCCGAGTGCAGACTAAAGTCGTTGCTGTAAAGCGACCTTATTAATCTAGCGGGATAAGTGCTAATGTTCGCATTAGTAAGCGCTTACTTGTATGCTAAAAGTAACAATTATAACGAGTGCACGTTTGCGTTGCAATGATGAACAGACGACAGGTCAACCAGTCGTAGCTGGCGTCTAGTCAGTCACCGATGCCACGAACGATTGACAGCCATCTGCAGCTACCAGCGTCAGCTTTTTTAGACTGAACACGATGTCAGTCTAAAAAAAGCACAATCGGCCCATTGCCGAGCAATCAGTCGTAAGCAGCTGCTTTACGTGCACGACTCGATTTAATATCCGACTAAACCTTGGGGGAGGCTTTCAACATGCAACAATTGACACCCTTAGTACATGATTTTAACTTGGACGGCTACTGGTCTGCTGTCATTGATGAGGGAACGCCTGGACTGGCCCGTGTGAATCAGCCACTGACGCAATTACTTGGAACTTGGTTGGCAGCGCACGTGACGATTCTCTGCGACACGGCTTCGTTTCTACTGATCATTCACGACCACCATCAAAAACTTGCGATTCCTGGCCGCATTTCACCAGGCACCAGTCAGCCGTATGACATCAAGCTTGATGGTTGGCCCGTCAACAATAGTGCGGCCTTGATGGCAATCGTTCAGAAGTATCTATAGTCAAACGGTCGACTATCGATAATCGAATCCATCATTAAAATCGTGTTCGTCCCAGTCTGAATTGGACTGGGATTTTTTTCGTCACTTGCGGCCCAGTCGCAGTGACGAAATCGGCAATAATCATGAAAGCGATTCATATCCTATGTTAAACTATAGTTAGTCAAAACTGGGGGGCACTTGCGTTGCAAATTAATAAACAACAAGTCGGTCACCGGATTCACGAACTCCGGATAACCGCGAATTTAAGTATGGCTGAACTAGCATCTGCCGTTGGTTTAGCCGGAAAAAGTACCATCAATGATTGGGAGAAAGGACGTACGCTGGCAAACGCTGAACGGATGGAAAAGTTGGCTGTCTTCTTTAAGGTACCGGTTAACTACATTCGCTACGGCAGTCTGACCGATTACGTCACGACGGTCTTCAAAGAAACGGGACTCAACCACTCTGAATTCAACGTCTTATTGTGGGAATTCGTCGATCTAACGACTACCAATCCCGACGTTTTATCCAGTGATGTGTTCACACCAACCGCGCACTCTGAACAGGACCAGTTGCAACAAACGAAAATTGCCACCGCCCTGATTACACCGACCATCAACTACGCGATTAACCAAATCGTTCCGGCTGTCGTACGCCATTTTGAATCTGACAGTTCTACCTATCCGGAACCAGATGAAGTCATTCAAGCCGGCTGCTACGTCTATCGCCATCGGATTCAAATCGTGCGGCGGACGTTTACTGGTAAATATAACCGCATCGTCCGCTTACTCGATAACGTGGACTTATATGAGAAACTTCAGCCGGATGATGATTATAAGCGCTACTTGAATCAGACGACGACACCGCAGAAGAATACCAGCAATGGCTTCTCCTTAGATGAAAAATATCAAATTCAGATGAACAAGCTCATTGCAGACTTTCACCAACAACTGAACAAAATCAACGCCGCGTATCAAGCTGAACTTGCCGCGTTGGAACAAAGCGGCCCGAAATCTGCGGCCAATTAACCGAAATCCAAATAAAACCTGATTTGAAGCGCATCGTCACTTCAAATCAGGTTTTATTCATTTAATATTGCTTTGTTCACTGTGGCTCGTCGATACTGAACAAGCCGTCTAAACACGGTTGGTTGGCCATGTCCAGCGCGATTGAAATACCCGCTCAAGCTACTTAGCCACAACGGTTGCGACTTCCTGATCATGACTGACTTGTCCACTTGTGGATAATTTCAACCCTTTAGCATGTTCAGCCGCGTTATCCACAATCACCATCACCGTCGTATCCTCATTGTTCTCGTTAGCCTGTTCTTGGTCAACGAAAGCTAATGGTGTTTCCGGTGTCACTTGGTCGCCCTCGTGTACATAGGTCGCAGGTGTTTCACTCATATTCGTCCCCATTTTGAGTAACACGTCGAGCTTGCCAGTCGACAACTTAATCGCGCGTTGTTCAGGGATCAGTGCACTGACCGTCCCGGTAATCGGACTAAAAATATGATGACGGTCAGGCGTAACCGCAAACCCGGTCTCATCCGCTGCGACCGTTGACAAATCTACCAGCGTCCCATCAACTGGGGCGTACAATTTAACTTTTTTACCAAATGAAAATAAACTCATGATAAGCCCTCCCAATTTGATTATGGTGCTGGCCAGCTACCATCTTTGATTGCCTTTATCCTAACTGCTCGAACGGGTTTCAGGTCAAGGGAAAGTTGTAAAAAAGTTTTGTTTCTTATCATTAATTTGGTTTAAATCGCTGTTTGATTGATGGCCGAAACGTGTTCGAGCCGAACTGGGACTTCCGGTTAGCCTAGCAACGATGCCGACTGGGAAGACCACCACTGCAATACTGTCGAAACGTGTTCGGGGCCGCTGAAGTCTGCGCTTGCTACGCTAATGGACTAATGCACAAACCGCATTTCCACTGCGATATGGCTGAAACGTGTTCGAGCCGAACTGGGACTTCCGGTTAGCCTAGCAACGATGCCAGCTGGGAAGACCACCACTGCAATACTGTCGAAACGTGTTCGGGGCCGCTGAAGTCTGCGCTTGCTACGCTAATGGACTAATGCCAAAACCGCATCAGTCCTTTAGCTAGGCAATGCTCAACTTCAACCCGCGGCCCCTCACACTCTAAAAAAATCCCCACCAGCACCGCCAGTGAGGACTCGTAACATATAGGTATGTGATACCCACAACCAAAACGATCTAGGATTTGGTTAGTGTTTGATTATCACTCGGACAAGCCGCAATCGAGTTAAAGCAACCACCGCACACGTTGGTGATTCACGATTGCATCGACTTCCCCGGTTGAAACCCGTTTATCGATCGCCGAGTAACTTTTCCGCCGCCTGTAAGACGTTTTCACCATTCATCATGCCATAATCTGACATATTGATGATGTCCATCGGAATCCCAGCATTATCCGTCTTCTTCTTCACATCATTCGCCATATAACGAACTTGTGGTCCTAACAACAAGACGTCTGGATGGGGATCTTGACTCAATTGATGGTCAATATCCGCCGCGGATGTCGCAAAAATCTTGTAATCCACGCCATCCTTCTTTGCAGCTGCTTCCATCTTGGAAACCAGTAGTGAGGTTGACATGCCCGCAGAACAAGCCAACATGATAATCTTTTCAGCCATAATCACTTAATTCCTTTCTATATTACATCTTTTCGATTTCAGCGTTGCCGGCAGCAGCTTCTGCAGCAGCCTTTTCGCCTTCTTGTTTCGTCAAAATAGCATCGTACTTCTTAGCAAATGGGGAGTAGATTGCGGTTGACATAACCAACGTGATCGTTTGCCAAATCGCCATCTTCCAGCCACCAATCAGGAAGCCAGAAATAATCGCTGGCGTCGTCCACGGTGCCGCGAAACCATTCAGTGGTGGTACGATTCCAAAGTAGATCACCAAGTACGTTGATAAGGCGACAATAACTGGTGTCAAGAAGAATGGAATTGCCAAGAATGGGTTCATAACGATTGGTAACCCGAACAAGAATGGTTCGTTAATGTTGAATAATGCCGGAACAAATTCAACTTTACCAATGGTCTTGAATTGGACTGATTTAGCAGCAAATAACGTAAAGATAACCAGACCAATCGTAATCCCAGAACCAGTTAAGTTAATGAAGTTATTGTAAAATTCGTTCGTCACAATGTGGGCACCTTGCGCAACGGTCAACTTACCTGCTTTATATAATGAAGCATTGTCGAACGTGTTCGGAATCAATAACCCACTGGTAATGGCACCCATGATTAACCCACCATGGACCCCAAAGAACCAGAAGAATGGGACTAAGAATGCAATGACTAAGGCCCCACCAAGTGAGTCTGATAACCCTTGTAGTGGCGTTTGTAGGACTTTGTAAATGAATTGCAGCATATCAGTGTTACCAAGGGCACTGAAAGCAGCGAAGATCAACATTGCGACGATTAAAATTACGCCGGCAGGAATCATGGCAGTGAATTGGTTGGCAACACTTGCAGGAACTTGTTCTGGCAAGGTAATCTTCCAACCTTTACGAATCATTGCTGAGTAAGCCCAACCAACTAAAATCCCAACGATAATGGCAGCAATCATCCCTTGGCCACCCAGCCAAGTAATGTTGATGACACCAGTAACTGGTGCTTGCACGAAATCTTGTAGGACTTTTGGCAACTTATCAATGTTTTGTGAAACGGCACTCCCCGACATCACAACGTTTCCGGCAGCATTCGTAATCCCAGTGCCGGCTTTACCCATTGCAGCAACAAGTGGATTGGCAATGTTAAGCGTTTGCAAAAGTAAGAATACGGCCATGGAGGTCAAACCAGCTGGTAATGGTTCGTAACCTTCATTGCGGACATACACATAAGCAATCCCGACAGCGGCCCAGAGTGACAGTACTCCGAACGTCACGGTATAAGCTTGGTTAAAGAAAGCGGCCCAACCAGACGCCTTAACAACTGCGGCGACTGCTGGAATTGGAATATTGGATAAGATTAAGAATACGGACCCGATGATAATAAATGGTAACGCGTAAACCATCCCGTCTTGTAAGGCTTTAACTGGTTTGGTGTTAACGAACTTCATTATCGGTGGTAGAACTTTGTTGTTAATGAAATTGCTAACAGCACCATTACTACTATTTTCCATTACAATTCATCTCCATTTTTTGCTAGGACCCCTTGAAGCCAATAGTATGACTTCTTAGGAACCCGCTTTAAGTCTTTTAGATCATGATTGGTTCGGTTGACATAAACGACCCCGTAGCGTTTTTCAATATCAGCGTGTGAACTTGGAATATCAATCAATCCCCAGCCAAGATAGCCGAGTACTTTAGCGCCATCAATCAACATAGCATCCTTCATTGCCGTGATATGGTCGGCATGGTACGCAATCCGCGCGTCATCTTCGATCATATGTTGGCCATCCCAGTGTTCCCGCAGGCCAATGCCGTTTTCAATCGGAAAGACTGGCACTTCATATTGGTCATACAACTTGGTGATTAGGTTCCGGAAGCCAAGTGGGTCGATGGTCCAACCCCATTCATTCGCCTTCAAAAAGCGGTTAGCCTCAAATGAATAATTGAGATAGCGGTTCGGGACGGCATCCGTGGGAATCTTATCCCCATTGATGACCGTGGAACGATAATAACTAAAAGCTAGAAAATCCGCTTTCATTTTGGCAATGATGGCTTCGTCGCCTGGTTGCAAGTCGTAGTCAATCCCGTGTTGGTCAATGTAACGCAAGACTTCTGGTGAATAGTGGCCATGAACGTAGGCGTCGTTCAAGTTATTGTTCAAGAACTCATCACTCTTACGCGCCGCCATCACGTCAATTGGTTTAGCCGTTTCTGGATAAACTGGTGTGTATGCCAACATGCCGCCGATTTTCACGTCGTCATAGTTTTGATGCACAAAATCATCCAGGCGTGCGTGCGCCAACATCGTGTGATGGAAGATTCGATACAGGTCGTTCACGCTCTGGTCGCCCTTGGTGTATCCCGAAATGTTGAACACTTCATCGGTAAAATACAGATTGTGTTCATTAAAGACGATCCAATATTTGACCCGATCTGCGAAGTGTTCAATCATCTTCTCACCGAAGCGAACGAACGCATCAACCGTGTGGCGCGACATGAACCCGTTTTCATTTTCGGCCAATGCTAACGGCATATCGAAATGATACAGGCAAATCATTGGGGTGATGCCCCGGGCCAGCATCGCGTCAACTAACCGGTCATAAAAAGCAATCCCAGCTTCATTGAAGGCGCCATCCCCGTCCGGAACGACCCGCGACCATGAGATTTGAATTCGGTACATGTTCAGGTGTAAGTCCTTCATTAAATCTAAATCTTCTTCGTAACGATGGTATTCGTCAATCGCATCGTGCCAATCTGAAGTTGTCGCTGTTGCTGGTCGAACATCATAGACTGAGCGGCCCTTGCCATCCACATCCCAAGCACCCTCAGTCTGCATACTTGATACTGAGTTGCCCCAGAAAAAATCCTTGGGCATCTGTCGCTCCTTATTCATTAAACTCCTCCTGTTCTAATCACAATTTAGTTTGGAAAACGCTTTCCTCGTGAAATAATACTAGCCTAATTCGGTTTAGAAATCAACACTTTTACTTTAAAAATATATACTTTTGCTAAAATTAGCCCAATCTAATTTGAATGACCGCACTAAAAAACTGATCTAACAGTAATTTTCACCATTAGACCAGTTACGACATATTATAGAATTACCTTGCATGACTCATGATTTAAACGTGCCCGCGAACTGGATCGCTGTCCGTCAGCCGTTGAGCGCGCCACCCTATTTCAGTCCGTTCTTCATCAAAGTATCCACCGCTGCCAGGACGGCCGTATCCGCTGAACGTGGTTGCCAGCCCAATTGCTCAGCCTTTTGGATGCTGACGTCATGGTTGAGCCGCATCATCAAGTTGGCTTCGCGGAGTTGCCGATTAAATGGGGCCAAGCCGTGAACAAGCCAATCTGGCACTAAATGTTTGGTCAGCTTGGCTGCTAATTGGGGCCGTTGCTGTTGAATCAAGCTGCGAATGGCGGCCATTGAGACCGGCTTAGGCGCAACCGCTAAGTAGCGTTGATTAGCCGCTTCCGGTGCAGCCATGACCCGAACTTCTAAATCAGCAACGTCGCGGACGTCGACGACATTAACGACCAAATTGGGCATCGCCTGACCCGTTAAGAGTCGGTTGACTAAATTATAACTCCCGGTCACGTGACCATTTAATGAAGGTCCAAGCATCGCGCCTGCATTGACCGTTGTAAATTCCGGGCCTTCAGGATGTTGCCGCTGGTAGTCCCACCCGGCTTGCTCGGCAACTAACTTCGATTGCTCGTATAATGAGAGCCCAGCCTGGTCGACTTTGGTCCAATCGGCTTCGGTTACGGGGCGCTGATGATCTAGACGACTAAACCCGACTGCACCTAGATTAGCCGTCATTACGACTCGTTTGACCCCGGCGGCCGTTGCGGCTTTCATGATTCGCAACGTGCCATCCTTGGCTGCGTTCGCCACTGCGGCAGAAGCTTGCCCCTGATTCACAAAGACCGGTGCCGCCACACTCATGACAGTCGTGACCCCTTGCATCACGTCATTCCAGCCAGCCTCCTGGGTCAAGTCGAGCGCGACAAAGGAAAGTTGATCTAAATTGGGCGTTCCAGCCAAAGTTTGTTGCACACCAGCGGCCTTGTCTAATGAGCGCAACGTGCCGCGCACCGCGTATCCCGCCGTCAACAATTGTTTAATAATGTGACTCGCTAAAAAGCCGTTGGCACCTGTAACTAAAATTAATGATTGATTTTGCATGGTTGATCCACCTCGTATTAATGATTGTTTTTTGATTGATTTCTTGTTAATATAGCTACAATAAACCTTAGATAACACTCTAAGGCAAGCGCTTGGAGGAATTATTTTGACTTACACCATCAAAGAAGTTGCGGAAAAGGTCGGATTGAGTGCCTATACGCTTCGATTCTATGACAAACAAGGCTTATTACCGTTCGTCAGTCGCAATCAGTCGGGCTATCGGGCCTTCACTGACGGCGACTTACACTTGTTACATACGATTATTTGTTTAAAGAACACCGGTATGGCAATCAGCGACATCCGCCAATATATCGATTACGTGATGGCCGGCCCCGATTCGATTCCACAGCGCCGCGCATTACTGACAGCTCATCGCAACGCTATTCTGGCTGAGCAAGCCAAGATCATGAAGAATCTGCAAGAAGTCGATTACAAATTGAACCTATATAACGACCCGCAAGCGAGCGAACTCGTCAATCAAGAACTCGCCCAAGCTAAATCTGAAAAGCAGGCATCCGGCTTAGCCGACCCGTTTCCAGTCACGGAATAATGCCTAAAAACACCGATAAAACGTTAATTCAACCCCAAATGACCGATTATTTCGAAAATAATCGGTTTTTTTACGGGCTAATTTTTAGCGATTTTAACGTAACATTGTTCATTTTAGGGACGCCTAAACTTAGTTGATGGTGCTCGTCATAGACCCCGATTCAGCATTTTTTGACCGTTGGCACCAGGTCACAGTTCGGTTACGAACATTACAAAATAGGTGGTTTCTGTAATCTTTGCATTGCGTTCTTAAAATTCGCGACACGGACAAGTAACACGTCGGGGTTAGACTGGGTTCTGTTGATTGCGACAGACATCGCAATTAAGATTTTTGTCAGTAAGTAATTTAATCGATAAACACAAAATTTATAGGAGTGTCTTAATTTGAAAAAACTTGTAAGTACAATCGTAACTACCTCAGCCGCAGCCGCTGGTTTATTCTTCGCCGGTGTGGTCAATGCTAATGCCGACTCAACTTACACCGTTAAGAGCGGTGATTCCGTATGGGCCATCGCACAAAAATTCAACACAACTATTAATAACGTTGAAACGACCAACAACATCAAGGGTCACTACATCTTACCTGGTCAAAAATTAACCATCAAGACGACCTCATCAAACACGAACAGCTCATCTTCAAACAGCACGAGTGCTTCGACGACTAGTTCATCATCAACTAGCTCAACTTCAACTAGTTCATCAAGCAACACGACTGCAACCACGAGCTCAACGTCTTCATCAACTAGCTCATCAACTTCTACCTACACTGGTAGCAACTTAAAGAGCTACGTCTTGAGCCAAATGGAATCACGGACTGGCGTTTCCGCTTCAACTTGGAACACCATCATCACTCGTGAATCTAACTGGCAACCATACGTTGTCAACAGTACTAGTGGTGCTTATGGGTTATTCCAAAACATGCACATTAGTAGTGGTTCTGTTGAAGAACAAGTTAACGCCGCCGTTGCTTTATACGAAGCACAAGGCATGGCTGCTTGGGCCCTTTAATCTAAATCAAACACACATCCAAGTCGGGATTTTTCCCGGCTTTTTTTGTGGCCTAAAACAGATCACAGTCGCACGCTGTCATGCAAAGGTGGATAACTTAATTGAAATCTAGCACGAGTTATCCACAGTCCGCAATAATTAAGGCGCTTGCTGTCACACGACCTGTGGACAAAGACACTCGCCCCGTGTCGATTACGGTTCAGTCATTGACTAAGCGACTGCCATTAATGATATTATCGTGAAACTATCAGCTTTATCACGGATTTGACGGCATTATTAGCTGATCCTAGCAACTATCCCCCGTTTTCAAAATTAGTTTATCGTTAATTTTGTCATATTTATTATATTAATCGTGGATATATTGACGATGATTTGAGCCGTCGCAACAGCATTCTATGCCAATCAGAAATATTTTATCGCCATGATTTTCTCAGAATCTCGCAATCGCTTCTTAAAATACCCGATACAAACGAGTAACAAGTCGCCGCTATACTAATTTTTGTTGATCAACAAAGACTGATTTGATACTGATACATTCAAAAAATAGGAGCGTACAACTTGAAAAAATTATTAACCACAATCTTAACAACTTCCGCTGCAACGGTTGGCTTACTGATGGCCGGAACGCTTTCTGCAAATGCCGACGCAACTTACACCGTTAAGAAGGGTGACTGTGTCTGGGCAATTTCACAAGAATACAAGACGACGATCGAGTCAATTGAAACGGCCAACAACATTCACGGCCATTTAATTTTACCAGGCCAACAACTCCGGATTCCGGGCGCAACTGCTCCAGTGACTGCAACACAAACACCAGCAGCACCAGTAACTTCCGCGCCGGTTCAACAAGCACCAGCAACGACGCCGGCACAACCTGCTGAAACACCAGCTGTGACTGCACCGGTAGCGCCAGTTGAAACGGCACCTGCTCAAACCAGTGAACCCGCAGCGACGACCCCTGCCCCAGAAACTTACACGGGCGGCAATCTTCAAAGCTACGTTTTAGGTCAAATGCAATCACGGACGGGTGTGTCTGCCAGCACTTGGGACCACATCATCAATCGTGAATCCAACTGGCAACCACACGTGGTGAACGGCGCTAGTGGTGCATATGGGTTATTCCAAAACATCCACATCAGCGGCGGTTCTGTCCAACAACAAATCGACGCAGCTGTTAATCTGTACCATGCACAAGGCATGCAAGCCTGGGCATTATATTAATCATTTGTCATGACAAAAGGCTGAGGATAAGATTCCTCAGCCTTTTTGGCGTGCTCGTAGTCTACTTGTTAGTTCCACCATCGTTGTCTCATGATGGATAACGCGATTGTAAGCGCACGTTTATTTCGTAACAGTCTCAATCAACTCGCTTGAGCATCATAAACCTAACTTTTGCCCACCACGTTAGTTTGTTTTCAAGTATAATAAAAGGCAAGTGTTGGGAGATGATCTTCATGAGCACCATGCAACTGCAACATTCACAGTGGCAATTGGTTCAAGCAGGCACGAAGACCGTTGAGATTCGCCTCAATGATCCTAAACGGCAATCACTACAAGTCGGCGACGCCATCTGCTTTTTAGATTTAGAGACTGGTCAGTCAGTGCGCACCACGCTTGTTGCCAAACGAACATATGCTAGTTTTGCCGATTTACTAACCAAACATACTGCTGTTGAAGTTGGGAGTGCGCCCCACACGTCCGTTGCGCAGATGGTTGCGGACATGTTGACCATTTATTCAGCGGAACAAGTCCGCCAATGGGGGGGCGTTTCGCTGACAATTAAACGACTAGTCAGTTAACAACTGGTTGAGTTGGCGATACTGCTTCAACATCCACTGTTGATAAGTCAGCTTAGCCGGCATCGTTTCAGTCACGTTGAGCACAGGAACTTGGTGCTGCTTCGCTAACGTAACCATGTTCGTGACGATTTTGTCGCTGACTTGCTGGTTGTTCACAAACAGGGCAACTTGCTTATTTTTTAATCCCCGCTGCATCTTGTGGATAACTTGTGGCGACGGATCCGTGCCCTTTTCAACGGCATTTTCAAAATCACGATTGGCCACTTTGAAGCCCAAGCTGGTCAGCGCATAATCGAAGACTGGTTCACTGACGAAGACCTGGCGATTGCTTAATCGTTTCACTTTTGCTTGTAATTGTTGCCGTTCTTGTTGAATTGGCTTGAGTGACGCAATATATTTTTTGGCGTTCGCCTTAAAATAGGCCCGATGTTGCGGCTGTTGCTTGGCAAACTGTTTAGCCAAATATGTCGCCGTCGCTGGCATCGTTTTAGCGTCATACCACAGGTGTTCATTGACGCCGGCTTTACGCTGGAGCACGTCTTCCCCGACGCGAATCAACTTAGCTTGCTTAGTTGACCGAACGACCTTATTCATCCAACCATCGTAGCCGAGTCCGTTAGCCAGGGCCACATCCGCCTGACTGACTTGTTTGGCGACAGCTGACGTTGGTTCAAAATCATGGGGGTCAACGGACGGCTTATTGATGATCGAGCTGACCTGAACGTGCTTACCCCCGACTGCTTTGGCCACCGCACCATAAAAGTTGGTCGTTGCGACAACCTTAATCTTATTGTTGTTCGTTGACTCTGACTTGGATTGACAGCCCGTCAACAGGCCACCACCAATTACTAAGCCAACTAATAGTACCCAAAAACGTTTCACATTTGCCACTCCTCTTTTAAATAGTAATCATTACGTTTTACAGAATAACAATAACTATCTTGATTGTAAATAGTAATATTTACTTTTTACAAATTTGTCGTGAGGTGTTTTCAATGAAAAAATTGCTCTTACCGTTCATCACCGTCCTCATTATTGGCACTGTGGTGGGAATCGTCACGCTGCACCACGCACCAGCAGCAACTCCTACGACGACTGCCAAAAAAGCGCAGGTTCCCCGACGTGTCGCCCCAATCACTGCGTCCGCGGTCGCAAAGGATTCCAAATTAAAATACAGCTGTATCATTTACTACGCTGTCAAGCACCTTAAGATTCAACGCTGGCAAGAAGTTAGTGACTTCAAACTAGGCTGGCAAGTTGAAATTTATCACGAAGCGTCCCAATCGAAGTACCTCGTCTGGCCGGACAAAAATATCAAGACGAGTGCCAAAGCACTTCAGCCGAACTGGTTTACAATCGAAAATGGTCAGGTGACTTACGATAGTTTTGGGGTGCATACTTTCAAAAAAGATATGACCGCAACTGTCAGCCTGACGACGATTATTAAGCAAATCCAACAAGATCACGCCACCAAAACGGTCCGTAACATGCGCCCTAATCTAGTGGTGAAAGAACACGCGCGTGTCGATGACTAGTGGCGACGCTCGACCACTGTGTATAACTCGAGTGACGGTGGCAGAATGAGGACTTGTGTTTGCTGGAACTGTGCATAACTGTTCCGACTGCAAAAACACGCTTGTGCATAACCTCCGTGTTAACTCACTATTCTCACACCGTCTCGTCCGACGATGCCAGCATCTAATTCGGACCACAATTGCCAAAAATTCACACGCTTTTGAAATGAAACCAGCGGCATTTCGCGTAATTATCTGGTGTAACCTACTTTTAGACTGAAATGGGGCCAACATGATGATTACGACCTGGTTTGACGACGATCCATTATTTAACCGCTACTATCCTTACGATTCAGCCTACCGTTACAACTTTGACCACGAATGGAGTCTGCCGACTGACCAAGACACGCACCTCTTCGAATTTTTAAGTCTCGGTGGATTTGCCGCTGGTTTGAGTTGGTCGGGGGTGCTAAAGAAACGGCCGGCACTGACCACCGCTTTTAGTGACTGGCAAATCGACGTCGTTGCGGCTTATGATGAGGCACATATCACGAAGTTACTCGCTAATCCACAACTCATCCGCAACCGACGCAAAATTATGGCGGTTATCCACAATGCACAGTTGATCCACCAAATTCAACAAACGCGCTCCTTCGCCGACTATCTCTGGCAACTACTGAACGACCAGCAACTGGTCTTAAACGCACCCCACTTTCGAGATTTGCCCCGAACAACCATTACCGGGGACCAGTTGGCGCGACATCTCCACCAAGCAGGCTTTCAGTTCGTGGGGCCAGTCACGGTGAACGCTTGGCTGGTTAATACCGGCTTTATTGCGGCACGGCCTGATCAACGCGGAATCATTAATGCCAATACCCGCATCATCTCACCCGTACAGCCGTTATTGCCGCCGCGTTCCCCTCATCAGTTGGGACATTTTGAACCGTAACCGATACGCGAACAGGACGACGATTCACGTTTAAACACTGTTGATACAACTTTTAGCTTCAGGTCTCCACCTAAAACTCCCAGTCGCTATTTATCGATTGGAGGGCTATACTAATACCTGTATACTTTAATATAAATGAACATAGAATAATGAATTGAAGGGTGTTTGGGTATGACTTGGTCACATTGGGAGATTTCACCATTTATTACAAGTGTTTTCTTTATTTTAGGCGTACTAACGCTTTTTTGGGTATCACAGAATTGGTTGATCACATTTTTGAATACGCATTATCAACGCGTCAATGAGTCGATTATCAACGATTGGTATGGCTTAGTGTATATGCTGGTTTTCGTCTTCGGGATGCAGGCACTGATTGTTGGTCAACCGGATGCCTGGATTTTCATGAATTTCCAACTGATTGCGCTGACTTTTTGCGGCTATTTTCTCAACATTCGGATTGCCAACTACTACTTGTATCCGCTGGTACTGGTCTTCATGATTTTTAACCGATCACTGGGTTACTGGCAATCGTGGGGCCACGCGCTAGCACTACTACTATTCTTTACGACGTTGAGAACGCTACGGAAGCGCGTGCCGTTACAAACTAAAGTCGGCCAAGTTACGTTATACTTTGTCACTTGTGCGTGCTTCGGCTTGATTTTATGGTGGTTCATGTGGCTCAAATTCAATCTTTCATGGGGGACGTATTGGCAGGAATGGGGCTACCTCATGATTTTCGAAGTGCTACTCTACATCTACGCCAGTATGTTGTCAGCCAATGCCCAACTCAAACAAAACTTGGTCTCATTCGCCAACCACGATGCCCTGACCAAAACTGAGAACTTTGCCGCCTACACGACAGCTATCAATTACCATCTGACGGCGAGTCGTCAAAATGGCGTGCCGCTGACAATGATGATGTTCGACATCGATCACTTCAAGCGCGTCAATGACACCTATGGTCATCTGGCGGGTGACCAAATTTTACAACACGTCACCCAGGTCGCTGAGACGGTCTTTGAAGCCAACAATCCCAACATTGCCCTTTACCGAACGGGTGGTGAAGAATTCAACGTGCTCTTCCCAAGCTACGACTTAACCGAAGCGCGCTTGGTCGCTGAACAACTCTTTGCGGCTGTTAACCACCTGGTCGTTCCATTCAACGGCCATCAAATTCAACTGTCGATATCAGTCGGCATAGCACAATTACAGCCGGAAGATACCACCCCAACTGAATTTTATCGTCGCGTCGATGACAACTTGTATGCGGCCAAGAAACATGGTCGGATGCAAATCGTGGCCAAGTAAGACTTCATGAGTACATTTTCAAACTGAATCAGAACGAAAAGTCCCCTGACAATTGGCACGAACTGCTAATGATCAGGGGACTTTCTTAAACTTGTTAACATTTTATTCTCAAAACTTCGTTGAACAATTATGGCCCTATTGCGCTGCAATCGAAACGCTACGGATATTCGCCATCGGAACGCTATGCGGTGTTTCTAAGTAAATTCGAGCACGCTGCCAGTCCAGCTTCAATAATTGGCTGGTGGCGGACTGGTAGTAGCCGACGTCATCGTTGAAGTAATCCAACACGACGACCGGTAATTCTGGCATCGCAGCTAACTGCTGCAACTGTTCAGTCACCGCTTGTTTGGCCGCTGCAGTTGGATAATGCTTATGCGCGTAGATTTTAGCCCGTTTTTCAATTAGTTCGTTATACCCGGTCAGCGCAGCGAACGGCGCAAATTGTGCCGCTCGGTCACTTTGAGGCATCGGTAAATGATGTTTACTGACGGGCCGCGGTGTTGTGATAATATCAGCGTATTCGCTCGTATCGTTGAACAATCCGGCTGGATTAGGTTGTGCGGCTTCTGAAGTCGTTGGTCTAGATTCTGACATTAGGCGCGGTGACCTCCAATCTGTTCATTGCGTTCAATCGTCGTCGCGTCGGCTTTCAAATCAGCCAACCGAATCACGACATTCTTATTGCCCGAACTCGCTTGTAAGTTTAAAATCGTCTGCTGCAGTTGTCGGTCTCGCTCACGGCGCCGTTGGTCTTGTTGCTCGCGGTTACGTGCAACGGCTGGGTTTTCAAACAAGTTGGTCTGCTCGTAACGGGGTTGTTGGGCCACTTGCTGTTCATCGACCAGGTGGTTTGCCATGACAGTCACACGACGAATCATCAATTTCCGATTAACTGCCTGCTGATAAAGCTGTTGATAAACCGCACTTAGCTCTGGTTGGGCGGCAGTGGCAATCGTTAATCGTGTCGTCACGTGTGCCGGTTTGGGCACTTGTCGACCATAGTAATCTTCGGTCAGTGTCGTCTGGCTTGTTTGTGCCGTACTAGCATCATAGTCGACTCGCAGCCCAATCTGGTCGGTGACCACGTGGCGTTTGACCAAATCGAAGACTAGATTATTGACCATCCCGCGAAGAACTGCCTGGCCAGCAGTGTAGTCGTATGGCCGCATCAGCACCTGGCTCGCATAAATACCGTGCTCACTGGCATGGTAATTCTTGATGTCCGCTAACGTTGCCGACTCATAGCCCCAAGCATGGTCGATCAACAATTCCGCGTTCTTGCCGAACTCACGATAGAGCAACGTTTCATTATATTGATCGGACAAACTCCCCAGCGAGCAGCGCGCAATATCACCCATCGTATTGAGTCCGAGCGCTGCCAGACGTTTAGCATAGCCGTGTCCGACCCGCCAAAAGTCCGTCAATGGCCGATGGGCCCATAGGTAACGTCGATACAATTTCTCATCCATCTGGGCAATGCGGACGCCATCCGCATCTGCCGGAATCTTTTTGGCCACGATATCCATGGCGACCTTCGCTAAGTAGAGATTGGTGCCAATCCCCGCGGTGGCGGTAATCCCGGTCTCCGCTTGAATCTCATGAATCATGGTTTTGGCTAACGCGTGCGGCGTGACGTGGTAAGTTGCCAAGTAGTCTGTCACGTCCATGAAGACCTCATCGATTGAGTAAACGTGAATGTGCTCTGGCTTGATAAAGCGCAGATAAATGGTATAAATCTCCGCACTCTTCTGCATATAGTAAGCCATTCGCGGTGGGACGACCTGATAGTCGATGCCCAGATTCGGATGTGCTAACAGTTGGTCGCGATAAATCGACTGATGGCGCTTTACTTGGGCATAGCTCGTCTGCCGCCCGCGTTCCCGGTTCAAATCCGCTAATCGCTGTTTGACCTGGAACAAGCGTGGTCGTCCTGGTACACCGAACTGCTTCAATGCTGGTGATACCGCCAAACAAATCGTCTTATCCGTCCGGCTGGTATCCGCCACGACCAAATTGGCATTCAGCGGGTCCAGGTGGTGCGCGACGCACTCAACCGAAGCGTAGAATGATTTTAAGTCGATTGCCATATACGTTCGTTTCGTCGTCATCAATTCACCCTCACTTTCTCAATCAACGGCTGTTACTAGTACGACTCATTTCTCAATGGCGTGCTGGTAAGCCAAAATAAATTTCACCCCGATAGCGTATCACTTTGAAAACAAAGAACGGCCGCGATTGCGCATACGGCTGGACGTTTGCTGCTAAGCCACGCATGCTTCGAAAACACATCACGTCTTGCAGGCCATCAGTCATGTGGCCACTCTCATCCATATAAATAAACGTTAGCTGATGCCCACTGACCAAGCCTGCAAAGTACCGATTCGGATGGTCATTCAATTGGGCCACGACCTGTGGTGATAAATCCGGTGGTAAGTTGACGGCATAAAAGATGCGTCCAAAATCCGCCAAGCCAATATCGGGCTGCTGACTATTATGGCGGATATAGGTCCTAGGCGTTGCAACAGCTGAAATCAGGCGCATCAGGCTGTGTTTCGGTCTACCAGGGACCGGGTGAATCACGTTTTGCACCCACAAATGGTCAGTCACAGTGTTACCAGCCTGATCTTCAACGTTAGTTAGCGCCGTTACACCGCGACCATTATGATCACTGCCATAAGTCCTGATGACACCAGTAAAATGTTGTCGCGGACGGTCAATCAATGTTTGCCGCACTGTCTTCGCCCCCTCTTTGATTGTGTGTTCCCTTACTGTGCCGTTTATTTTGCTATTCATGCATGGTATACGAACTCTTGTTCCCTTAATTATAAAATAACTCAATCTAAAATGCCAGGATTGTTTTGCTTCAAAAATAATAATAACCGGGACATTTACGTAATCTCATATTTTTGCAGCCCAATCGTGATGATGCCACGCTCGTCTTTTACCTACCAAATAGCTATTAAGCAATTGGAACCGATTAGTTCACCTAGATACCGGTGGATCAGCCTTTCCCCGTTACATCGTCGCTAGTCAAAAGTTGAAATTTTGCTTACTCAAAAATCGGCCGCCACGCACCAATTCCTTGTGCGCAACGACCGATTTCGTCATTTTTATAATTGTTTACAACTACCGTCCTACTCGCGTTTCGAATCCTGTTCCAACTGAATCGTCAGTAATTCTGGATCTTCATTAACTAACGCTTGGAGGCGCGAAAAGAGCATCAGGAGCCAACCAAACGATAAGGCAAAGGCCTGAATCTCAAACGCCGTCAGCGATGGATAGTTGAACCAGCGAAAACCGAAGTTCAGCAGTAGGAGCAAGATGCCGACGCCGTATGATAGCCACAAAAAGTCCTTTGTGATGGCGGGTAATAGCCAGCGGACGCCAACGATCAGTAAGACGAGTAATGTCACTAGGCCGCCAGCCACCAAGTCGTGCAGCCAGTGAAAAGTCAGATTATTTGGAAATAGTCCGACTGCCCCGAAGTCGATGGCCGTTAATGTTAGTAAAATTCGCAACGTCAACGTTCGCCAAGTCCGGGGATAAATCCGGCTCAGTGAAACGAAGAGGTAGTCGATCAAAACGACCATCAGTAACGCTGAAAAAATCAACGTCAGGTTAAACTGCCACGCATTTTCAGCAGCATGTGTCCCGAGAAAGCTCAGGTTATGTTGCCACCAGCGCCGCTGACCATTGGCGGCCATTGAGATGACACAGCCACTGACGATCACGACGGTCAGAATCGAGGTTAACGACCGGGCATTAATCGTCAGGGCCGCCCCAACCATGAACGCATCCGCAAAATACGTAAACATCACGATGAGTAACAGCGACGTGAACCGGTCAAACACGACATCTGGAAATAGCAGTTCTAGCACCCAGAAGACCCCAACTAACGCAAACGCCAAAATCATGATAAAGGCGATCGTGATTACCGGGAAATTCCGCCAGTAAATGTGCCGTGAAAAGCGATTTTCAGGATCGTTTCGCGTTTTGAGAAAGAAACCGATAAACAGGAGTGCGCCCGTCACTACCCCAGCAACAATCGTCACACTCCCGATGGATTGGGCACCGGTTAGCGGGACCGGTCGCACCTTTTGAAACCACCAGTAAGCATAACTGGCAACGCCTGAGATTAAGGCGACTAGCAACGGCCAAATAATCAAATATTGTTGCCACTGCGGCTGACGCGGTTGGACTTTTTCTAACACTAGCGCGTCATTTTGCACTTTTAATTGTAATTGATCATCACGGTCGATGCCGGCTCGCTCTAACGCGGAGACCGGAATTGAGACGCGCACTTGTTGCTCTTGCCCTGTCATTTCAAACTCCTAACACTTTCATTATTCAAATACCATTTGGTTCCGATAGAGCTCGGCGTAGAAGCCATCAGCGGCTAGCAGTGCTTGATGGTTGCCTTGCTCAATAATCTGACCATCTTTCAATACAACGATTTTATCTGCATTGAGGATGGTTTTCAAGCGGTGCGCGATGACAAAGCTGGTACGGCCTTGAATCACGTTGTCCATGGCCGCTTGAATATTGGCTTCCGTCACCGTATCAACGTTAGACGTCGCTTCGTCCAAAATCAACAGTTTCGGGTTAGTCAAAATCGTCCGGGCAATCGACATCAATTGTTTTTGGCCCGCAGAGAAGATGCTCTGTTCGTCAGAAACCTGCGTCTCATAACCGTCCGGCAAGCTCATCACGAAATCATGAATATTCGCCTGCTTGGCCGCATCGATCACGCGTTCCATCGACGCTGTTGGTTCCCCATACCGAATATTGTCGGCAATCGACCCAGTGAAGAGCTGCGGTTCCTGCAACACGATGCCGACATTTTGCCGCAAGACTTTCAAATCAAACGATTGAATGTCCACGCCATCAAAGGTGATTGCCCCACTATCCACGTCATAGAACCGGTTGAGCAAGTTCATCACCGTCGTCTTACCAGACCCAGTCGGTCCAACTAGCGCGACCATTTCACCGCGATGCACATGGATGGAAACGCCATGCAGAATTTCTTTGCCCGGTTGATAACTAAAGCGCACATCATCAATCAAGAGTTCATCTTGAATACCATCCAACGTCCGACCGTGTTCAGGACTGACTTCATCCGGCTGATTACGCACTTCATCGACCCGACGCGCACCGGTAATCGCTAACTGAATCATACTATACAAACTGGTCAACGACATAATCGGTTGATAGTATTGTTGCGCATAGTTAACAAACACGACCACGAGTGCCAAGGCTGCCCCCGTCGACATACTGCCGTTGAGCGCCAACCACGAACCAAAGAAAATCACGATGGCCGTGTTCAGCAGCGACATCCCCTGCATCAATGGATTCAAAATACCAGACCAGATCTGACCCGTCAATGCGGATTTTCTGACCTTGCCGTTGTACTCGTGAAAACCATTCAGGGAATCCTGCTGTAAACCATTGGTAATCAGAACTTTTTGGCCGGTGATCTGTTCGTTGATATAACCGTTTAGCTAACCGATATCATCCTGTTGCTGGTTAACGGCGACACCCGCCTTATGCATGACAAACGCCGCAATGATCAGGGCGATTGGCGTCGAAGCCATTGTGACCCAGGCCATCGTCGCATTCTGATTGAACATCACGATAAGCAAGCCGACAAACTGCGCCACCGCCAATAGAATTTCCAGCAGCGCCTGGTTCATTGCATTAAAAATATTATCCAAATCTGATGTAAACCGCGCTAAAATATCGCCATCGCTATGCGTATCAAAGTACTGGACTTTCATCCGCTGCATTTTACGGAATAGGCCGACACGCATGGTCCCGGTCGAGAAAGCCGTCACCCGCGCCAAAATCAAACTGGCGATAAAAATCGTACTAGCATCGCCCACGTAGAGTAAGACGTAGATGATCAACGTCCGGTTAAACGGCTGTAAACTAGCCTGTGCCCGGGTGGCCTGATTCGTCCACTGTTGCAAGTATTGCGTCAACTCTTCAACGGCGCGTCCGAGGTAAGTCGGTGCCACCACGATACACCAAGTCGAGATGGCAATCAGGATGACACTCAGTAAAAAGCCTAACCAATAGCGTTTTAAATAGTGCCAGTAGTACTTACCGGCATTGCGTAAATCACTCATGTAAGCCCTCCTCTCGTGCCTTTTGCGTCTGATAAATGGCCCGATAAATCGCACTTTGCTGTAACAATTCTTGATGGGTCCCGCTACCAGAAATCCGACCATCGTCCAAGACTAAAATTTGGTCCGCACGAATAATCGAGGCGATTTTTTCGGCAATCACGACCGTCGTTGTTGAAGTGAGTTCACGGTCTAACGCCTCCTGCACGAGCTTTTCTGACCGTGCATCCAGGGCCGAGGTCGCATCATCTAAAATCAGAATTTCAGGATTAGCAATGACGCCCCGTGTAATCGCGAGCCGTTGCTTCTGTCCACCAGAAAAGTTCTGTGACCGTTCTTCAACGGGCGCATCATACGTTTGTGGTAAGCGTTCGATGAACTCTGCTGATTGGGCAATATTTGCTGCCCATTGCATATGACTCGGCTGGGCATCCGGCTTCACCTGACGTAAATTGCCTGCAATCGTTCCGGAGAACAGCGTCGAGCGTTGTAGCACATAGGCGACCGTGGCGCGTAACGCCTTTTCCGGCAATTCACGGACATCGATGCCCCCGATTGAGACCCGACCACTGTCTGGATCATACAACCGCGCAATCAGTTGCGCCAAGGTCGTCTTTCCAGACCCCGTCGCGCCGACGATTCCCAGCATTGAACCGGCTTTGACCGTAAACGTGACGTCCTTTAAGGTCGGTTGGTCATCACCAGGATACGTGAAGGTCACGTGGTCAAAGTGGATGTCCCCGGCAACCGGCGCATCATCACCGTCCACGTACGACATACTAGGTGTCGTCGTCATAACTTCATTGATCCGGCCGAGCGAAATGACTGCCCGTGAGGCAAAAGTCATTAAGAATCCCCCGTTGATCACGGCAAATAAAATCTGCATCAAATAAGAAATAAAACTCGTGATTGCCGCCAAGTAGGACGGATGGGTCGTAATCGTCTGACCAACCAGATAGACCGCTACCCCCACAGCGACGTTCGCGGTTAGGAAGAAGGCTGGCATCAGAATGGCAAACCAGTATCCGATTTTGGCCGTCACTGCCGTCAATTCGTCAGAGGCGGACGCAAACTTTTTGATTTCATTTGGTTCCTGAACGAACGATTTAACAACGCGAATCCCCATTAAGTTTTCACGCGCCACCGTGTTCACGTTTTCAATATCCTGTTGGGTCTGAGCAAAGTAAGTCGTCATCCGGCGCACAGCTAACAAGGCCACCGCCAAAATAACCACCATCATGACCACGATGACCCACCACTGCTCTGGCATCGTCATCACGGCTAGGATTAACGCCCCGATAAATAGCAGTGGAATCCGGGTAATCTGTTGAAAACCCGCCATCACAATCTGTTGCACTTGATTAATATCATTGGTCATTCGGACCACTAAGTTGGAAGGTGAAAATTTTTCGACATCGGCATACGCCAACGACTGCACCTTCGCGTATAGGTCCGCACGCAAATCCGTTGCGACCCCGAGCGCAACGCGGGCCGCATAAATCGTATTGACGATCCCGCCAATGATTCCCAGCACGGCCAATCCTAACAACATCAACCCTTCGCGGAAAACGGTCGCTTGATCATTTTTAATGATCGCTTCCATAATCACTTGTAACAACCGCGGTTGCCATAAGGTCGCAAATACCAGCACGATCACTGACAACATCGCAATCCAGACGTCCAGCCGATATCGTTTAAAATATGGCATCAAAATCTTCATTAAAATCGTTCCTCCTCGTAATTGTGGTCTTCTTTTTAGGGTACCTGATATTAGCGATTAGGACAATCAATATATCATATCTTTTGCAAAATCAGATTACGATGATAATCTTTTGGGATATGTGGGATTAATACGATGGACAGCTTGATTTAATTGGCTGATATTCATTTACTAATAATTAAGCAGTTGCGGTCGTCATCTGGTCAATTTGCCATTTACTGGTGAAAGCAATCGTTTAGATAAGTAACGAATTATCGACAATTCTTTCGCTAATGACAACGCCTTGCTATACTGATTAGTGTCAAGAGACCTCCTGTTAACAGTCGCTATTAATGCCAGCGCAATCGTCGCACGCCACACTACTCACGACAACCGGATTGGGGGAATCCACCATGCTAATTTCTAAACCAGTTCTAACGCTATTGACCGCTACTATGGCAGCTGGTCTGGGCGCCGTACCAGCAATGGCCAAACCGACTACGGTCAATCACATCACCACCAGTTACAGCGCACAAACACACGCACTCACCGTAAAAGGTCATGCGACCGGTGCTAAACGACTAACCTTGACTTACAAGGGGAAAGCCGTTAAATCCGCTCCGGTCAAATCAGGCCAGTTCAAGTTGACACAATCATTCAAGGGCTACGGCACCTTCCAACTGAAAAGTGGTCGTCAAGTGTTGACTACGATTCGGTCACAACAATACGCAACGCCTAAGGTCAAAGTCATCAGTGCCGAACGGACGACCAAGGGAATTCGATACACGTTTGCCGGGCCACGCGCTGCGACACTTAAAATCGCACAAAATGGTCGTACGATCAAAACGCTTAAGACGACCGGCACGACCACTAAGGTATTCATTTCAAATGCACAAATCAAGAACAGCACACGCGGGTTAACCGTTACCCAGCGCGTTGCCGATAAGAAAACGAGTCAAATTGTTCAGCTACCAGCTTTGAAGGCTAATATTAAACAAGTGACTAACTTCTAGGTGTAGTTGGAAGCGGATTCAAAAGTGTGTCTTATCCTAATAAATTCAACAGTAGCTGCCGCAAGAAATTCAAGTCTTGCGACGGCTATTTGTTGTGGAAATTAAACTAGAGATGCTTGGGCCATTGTGCGCTGTAATCAAGACGTGTGACATTCGGCCCCAAATTGACCAGCCAGTCCGTAGCCTCGACTATCTGCACATTTCAGGTCACGTCACATAACCGGTCAAAAATCATCAGTGTAGAATGGCAGTCACCGGAAAATCCGAATGTTGACTAGTTCGATATCGACCGCCAAGCGCAGCAATCCCCCTACTTCCACTAGTTGATGCTAAACTAAAGGTAGTGTTGGATCAAACGGCTGCCAAATTTACTTTGGTATTCCTGCTTGATACCTACTCGTCAAGACAGAAAGGATGATACTGGCATGCACCTTCAAGACCAATTAATGCAACAACTGACTGCCGCTGAACCCGAGATGATTAAGATTCGACGGCATTTACACGCCCACCCCGAGGTTTCATTTCACGAAAAAGCGACCGCGGCGTATCTCAAACAATTCTATCAAGACTTGGGCCTGACCACGACTGATTATGGTGATGGCTACGGATTCGTTGTGGACATTGATAGCGGGCATCCCGGCCCCCAACTGGCCTTACGCGCAGACTTCGATGCGCTCGCTATTCAGGAAGTCAACGACTTACCATTCAAATCGCAAACGCCTAATGTCATGCATGCGTGCGGCCACGATGGTCATACCGCGTACCTGATGATTTTGGCAAGAACGCTCTCAAATCTGAAAGAGCAGTTACACGGTCGGGTGCGCATCATCCATCAGCCTGCCGAAGAAGTCTCGCCCGGTGGTGCCAAATCAATGTTAGCCGCGGGCGTTCTCGACGGTATCGACCACGTCCTAGGGCTCCACGTGATGAGCAGCATGCCGACCGGTTCCATCGGCTACCATTTGAATGCTGCGCAGACGGGCCGCGCCAATTTTACAGTCACGTTTACTGGCAAGGGCGGTCATGCGTCCATGCCACACCTTTCAAATGATGCGATCGTCGCTGGGAGCTACTTTGTGACCGCCTTACAAACCGTGGTGTCCCGCCGCATCGATCCCTTCGATACCGGGAGCGTCACGATTGGCTCGTTTGATGGCGTCGGCTCGTTCAACGCCATCAAAGAACAAGTCCAGCTGAAAGGTGACGTCCGCCTGATGAACGAGGACACGCGCCAAACCTTGCGCGACCAGATTACTCAAATCGCAAATGGTGTCGGTGCAACCTTTGGCGTGCAAGTCGATATGAATTACGACGACAACTATCCGGTACTGATGAATGATGCCGCCTTGACGCAACAAGTGATTGACAGTATCCGTTCCGCCGACATCCCCGAAATCACAAAAATCTTTGACTGCGGTCCACAAGACCCTTCCGAAGACTTCGCCTACTTCGCTCAGGCCAAGCTCAGCAGCTTCATCTACGCGGGTTGTCAAACGGCGCCTGGTGAAAATCATCCGCACCACAGTCCCGACTTCATGATGAATGAAGATTGCCTGCTGATTGCGGCTAAGGCGATGGGCAGTGCGACGTTGGCGTTGTTGATGGCGCCAGAAGATTGAGATTTTTTCATTAATATGTAAAAAACGATACCTCCAGTCACGAGCGTTTGCGCTGTGATACTGGCGGCATCGTTTTTTGTTATGTTTGACGTTTCTTATCAATCCTAGATAATTCTCAAACTGGAAAAACAATCTTATTAGATTGCATCTTAACTGAATGTCAGAGAAGTTTTGATTTTGTCTATTTGTCCACTTAAAATTGATTGAATACCTAATTTATCTTGCAAATTTCGAGGTTGTCCATATAAATCGGGAAGCCCCCTAAAAGGTTCAACACACACAAATGGTGCATTTTGATTTTCCGGTGACCAGATTGCTAGATATGGAAAATCAGCAAGTGAAATTTCAATCTGATTGACACTAGAAAGATTGGATAGACTTACACTTTCTAAATTTTCTGTATCTACTATTACTAATCCCTGGTTCAATAGCGAATAACTAAGTGGAAAGACGCCATTTTCTAACGTTTCCAACGAACTAGTTCCATTTATAAATGGCGCAGGATTGACCCGCAGTCGTCTAATTTCTTTAATCCGCGGTTCAAAAATCAACTGGTAGTGATCCAGTGTTCCTTTAATATTAAAACCGGGGTGTAAGCCTAATGAATAATACATCGTGTTATCATCTACATTTTCAATCTGGTAACAAATCTCTAAACGATTATCCACTAATTGATATAGTACTTCAAAACGATAATCGAACGGGTATTTTGCCAACGTTTTCAAACTAGAGACACTCTGCAATTTCACAAAGTTATAGTCACTGGCTATCACTTGAAATTCTTGATCCCGCAAAAACCCATGCTGGTTCAACTCATATTTCCGACCTCGATATTTATACGAATTGTCATTTAAGCGGCCAATAATCGGGAATAGAATGGGAGCATGTCGTTGCCAATATTGCTGATTCACATCATTCCAAATAACATTTACGCCACTCTCAAGTAGCTCTACAGACTGGATTTCTGCACCTAAATTACTAATAACAACACGAATTTTCTCATTAGTAATTTTAATTGTCTGCACTTGCCATCACCTCGTTAACTTCGACCATATCATAATATTTTTGATATTGGTCTGGATCTACGCACCCTGTCTTTTCTTGCATGGTGTTTAACAATCCCATGGTCATACCGTTTTTCAACACATCCACTGCTGGCGCACCATCATCAAGCTTCATTGCTAACCCAGCCAGCGTTGAATCGCCCGAGCCAACTGGATTTTTCACTTTAATTTTGGGAATACGAACACGATAAAAATTGTCTTGATGTTTAGCAAATGCACCTTTGGCTCCTAATGAAACAACAATCCATTCAATTCCTGAAAAAATCGGCTTACTCAATGTCTTTACAAGCATGGAATCATTAGTAACATCAATATGTTGATTAACAAGCGCTTGTAGCTCTGCTTCATTTGGTTTAATCAACATTGGTTTTGCAGGAGCTGTTATTGCATCCATCAACGATTCTCCAGAAGAATCTAGTAAAACTTTACAGCGTTCCTGCTTTCCAATTGTAATCAACTGTGCATAGAAATCACTTGCCACCCCTTGAGGTAACGACCCTGACATTGTTATCAATGAATAGTCGCACAGCATTCTTTTGAAAAACTTTTTAAAAGTGACTTGATCATTTTCGGAAATAGTTGGTCCTTGTTCTAATAATTCTGTTTGATCGCCACTATCATGTAGAATTGCAATTGAATTACGTGATTCCTGTTTAATCATATAAAACTCATTATCGATTTGATCACTATCTAAATGATCTTTAATATAGGCACCAAAATGCCCACCCAACATTCCAGTCGCAACAACAGACTGCCCCATCGTTGAAATTACTCGGGTGACATTGAGTCCCTTTCCGCCTGCAGTTTTGTTCACTTTGCTTACTCTATTTACATCATTCAAATTCAGATGATTTAATGTATATGCCATATCAACTGATGGATTCATGGTTACCGTTAAAATCATTGCCTTCACCCCATATCATCAATACCAAAGAACGTCTAACAACCTTAGTTATTAGACGTTCTTTCTAAGCGTCTAGATATACTGCATTACAGCAACCTTAGTAGTCCATGGCGTTGCTGTTTCAGCCAACACCTGGTTCAAGCGCTCAATATTTTCCTTGCCTTCAGTTTGTAGCCATTTACGTCCTGCGTCATCACTCTCATTGGCGAATAGCTGCGTACTATGCTTCCAAGTTGCACGTCCACATAAGACACCATTAAATTTACAGCCTGCCTGGCTAGCAAATTTTAGTTCTTCAAGAAACATTTCATTTGAAACGCCTGCACTCAGAAAGATGAACGGAAGATTTGTAGCATCACTTTCTTCCTTAAAGTAATGGGCTGCTTCATCCTGTGAGTACACTGCATCGACATCTTTATCCGTAAACCCTGCGACATAGGCCATGTTTACAGGAACTTCAACTTTTAGCACAGTAACACCATACTTAGGGTCTGAAAACTCCTTAACGGTTTCGATAACCTTGTGCGGTTTTACTTTCGCATATTCAGCAGATTTTACATCATCAATATTTGCATCATATGTGAGTAATTCTAAGAAAAATGGTAAATCATTAGCTGCTGCTTCAGCACCTACACGCTCAACAAATGCTTGTTTGCGTTCATTGACAGTTTGACTTTCGTCAACATCATAATATAATAAGAATTTAACAGCATCTACGCCTGCTTCTTTCAAGCGTTTGATTGACCACTGTGTTAGTAAATCGGGAAAGCGTCCCGGTTCGGTGATATCATATCCAGTCTTTTCGTACGCCATTAGTAGACCTGCATTAGAATCCCGCAATTCTGATGCTGGCAGCCCATATTCTGGGTCTAATAAAATTGACGAAGCAAACGGTGTTAGTTCTTCAGAAATAGCCTTTTTAAAGTTAATAACATCATTCGTAGTTGCTGGCTTACCGCTTTTAGTGGTAAGCATTTTTTTTAATGATCCCCGTTGATCAATTGCTAATGCAGCAATGATATCTTGATCATTAGACAAACGTTGTAACGCACTGTACTTATTTTCACTTACAATCAAAGCCATAATTTATCTACTCCTAACCCCGTGATTTTCCACCAGACACATTGACAGTTTGACCTGTCATATAACTCGAACGATCAGACAAAAAGTATGTCACTAGATTGGCAACTTCACTCAATTTTCCGCTTCGACCTAATGGAATAGTTGATGTCTTAGCATATCCTGCCCGTAATTCTTCAATAGTTTCATGTCGTGAATATGCCAAGCCTTCCTCGTATGATAAAGTCCTTAAAGCAGTAGCTTCTAACACCCCTGGTGCGACGCCCACAACTCGAACATTGTATTGGCCTAATTCCTTAGACCACGCACGTGTAAAGCCATTGATTGCACCTTTGGTTCCAGAATACATGCTTGCACCTTGTGAACCCTCAAGGCCAGATTCAGATGACATATTTACAATCACGCCATGTTTTTTATTTACTAGAACCTTAGCAACTGCTGACGACACTAAAAATACGCTCTTGACATTAACATCGAACATTTTTTCATAATTTGATTCATTAATTACATACTTACCGTCTGGATCGGTTGGATCCACCAAAATACGCGGAATGTTAATCCCTGCATTGTTGACGACGCCATCAACGGTTCCAAAATTTTTAATTGATTCAGAAACCATATTATCCACTGCATCTTTCGATGTAACATCAGTCTGTACAAAAGCTAGATTTTCATCTTGAATCTTACTTGGATGTAAATCTGCATCCACGACCTTGGCACCAGCATTGAGCAATGACTCAACGATTGCGTTACCGATACCTGACGATCCACCAGTTACAATAATCACTCGATCTTTTAATCCAAGCCAATCTTCAGTTTGCATAATATAATCCTCCTATTGTTCAGTATTATCTTTATATAATCGACTGCGTTTGTATGAAATATACGTGTAGATAAAAGCGCTTACAAACAGAACTAAAATAATCACAAACCCAATGCTCATCTCCAGGGTAAAGCCCTTAGTCAGTAAATAGGTAATTGGACTGCCAGCTTGATCTAGAGAAGAAACTTTTTTGCCAGCTGCTAATACGCCAGTTGCTCTTCCTAGCCTATCTTGTAATGTCCACATTTGATTAGAGATCCACAACGTGATGGTCATGATAACAGTCCCAGAAATTAAGGTTCTGAAAACATTTCCATGATGCACACCGGTGGCAATTGCTATAAAGAAACCAATTGTCGCCAAATCTCCAAACGGTAGAATCTTATTACCAGGCATAAGCATTGCAATAAGAATAGTCAACGGAACAAATAACAAGGATGTTGCAATCACATTAGAGTCTCCAAGTAATAAAGCAGGATCCATACCAATTGTAAAGTTGCCACCCTTGAAGCGCTTATCCATAATCTTTTTAGCGCTTTGGGAAATAGGAATAAGACCTTCCATGATATATTTGACGACTACTGGCATTAAGACCATAACAGCAGCCATTTGAATCGCCAGTTGCAATGACTTTCCAATTGTAAACTTTGCGAGTAATCCAATTACAAATCCTAGAAATGCACCAACAATTGATGGTTGGCCCAGCACTCCAAGCTTTTTCTCCACAGTTTCCGACGTCAAATTAATCCTATTTAATCCTGGAATCCGTTCAATTAAATCATCGATTGGCTTAGCGAAAATCCCCATATAAGCAGATGTACCGTGTGGAATCGAAATTCCTTCTAGACCAAAATAACCATCTGTAACTGGCTTAAAAATATCACCTAATTTGTAAGCAATTGCTGCATGTACACAAATACCAATAATTCCCCAAACAAAGCTTCCAGTTGCAATTTGCACAATTGCACCAGTAAATGCCATATGCCAAATATTCCAAATATCAACATTTACCACTTTAGTTTGTCGAGTAACCAACATTAGTACGTTTACACCAATAGCAACTGGAATTGCAATCAGTCCCATATTTGATCCCCATGCCATTGGCGATGTACCTGGCCAGCCAATATCAATCACATTTAATCCCAAATTAAAATTTTTAGCCATTGCTTCGGCTGCCTTGCCTAAATTGTTGGTCAATAATGAAATAACAAGGTTGATTCCAACAAAACCAATCCCAATTGAAATTCCAGACTTTAATGACTTACCAATTCCTTGGCCTAACAATAAGCCCAAAATGAAGATCACAATAGGAATCATGACACTCGCACCTAGATTAACAATATACTGTATAACTTGCATTATTCCACCTCATTTCTAATTAGCAACTTGAATATCAATCCCACTCTCTTTTAATCTTTCCCCTTGCTTCGAATCTAAATCGTCAACAATTAGTGTATCAATCTCATCTAGATCTGCTATTCGATTCTGATAAACCAAACCTAATTTAGAATGATCAATGCCAACTACAACACGTTCACATTGAGCAATTGCTGCCCGGCTAATGGCGGCTTCTCCTCGATGATGATTGGTCAATCCACTCTTGGCAGTCAGTCCGCTCCCAGAAAAGAATCCAATGTTGAAACTTAAGCTTCTAATTGCTGCGATAGCAACATTCCCATAAAGTGATTCTTCGTTCTTACGCACATCACCTCCTAAAACAAAAACATTGATGTCATCGAATTTATACAGATAATTAACAATCGGTAGAGAATTAGTGACAATAGATAAATTTTTGTGATGACTAAGTGCTTTTGCAATTTGTAAGCAAGTCGTACCGTAGTCTAAAAATATAGTATCTCCGTCATTAACAATTCCTGTAGCCGCTTTTGCAATTGCCTCTTTAGCAAAAATATTGGTATTTAAACGCTTAGCATAAGCAGTTTCGTGGTTGACCATGTCTAACACGGCACCACCACGAATAATCTTGATTGCAGCTGACTGTGATAACTCATATAAATCTCGACGTGCAGTTTCTCGCGTAACATCAAATTGCTCACTTAAATCGTGAATTTTAACACTGCCATCTTCACGAAGCATCTTATAAATCTGATTTTGTCTTTCCTTACCATTCATAACGTGGCCACCTCTAATACTTAATTCGAAAATATTTTCATAACTAAACATACCACGTTTGTCAAAAAATGCAACACATTGCAAAATATTTTTTTGCAATGTGTTGCAAGCAGATTAAGAAAGCGCTATCATATACCTGAAAGTTAATTCTGATTTATTCTAGAAAACTTTATCAAAATAAGTGGAGATGATTGTATGGCCTATGATTTTATCAACCAAAAATTAATTTTTCCCAGAATGAAGTTTAGCGACCGCACCACTGCATTGTCCTTTCTTGCCGATCAACTAACAGATAATGATTATGTAAAAGCGTCGTTTAAACCTGCCTTATTAGAACGTGAAAAGTCGTTTCCGACTGGCTTACCAACTGGAAAGGTTAAGGTTGCAATTCCTCATGCAGACTGGCAAAACGTTAATTATTCAGGTATTGCAGTAGCAACTCTAACAACACCCGTCAAATTCAATAATATGGCTGATCCTGAAAGTGAACTTGAAGCTTCAATAATTTTCACACTAGCCATTAATGAACCACATGGACAAGTCAAATTACTCAAGGAGTTAATGAAAATCGTCCAAGATCAGTCGCACTTAGAAAAATTATTAAGCTATGAAAACAATAATGATCTGTTCATTGATTTAAAAAGCACTTTTTCGGCACTTAACGTCTAGATTCAAAAGGAGAGTAAAATAAAATGAAAAAAATTCTTGTTGCATGTGGATCCGGAATTGCCACTTCAACCGTTGCACGTAATAAATTAGAAGAAGATCTACAGGCGCGTGGTATCAATATGAATAATATTTCGATGGAACAAACTTCCATTCCACAAATTCCATCAATGGCTTCCGATTACGATTTGATTATCACCACTGCCCGGTATAAAGAAGATGTAGGCGTACCTGTTATCAATGGATTATCATTTCTAACAGGAATTAATGAAGATCATGCTGTTGATGAGATTATCGAAACACTGAACGTAGAATAATTTTCCAATATAATAATCTTGATAAAACGCAAAAGGCCTAGCTATCCCAACTAGGTCTTTTGTGCATCTCATCTTTTATCCTAATTAATCACCCCGCCACCAGTCACCCCATAAATCTGGGCGGTAACATAGCTCGCGTCGTTAGAAGCCAGGAAGACGTAGACTGGCGCCAATTCAGCTGGCTGTCCAGCCCGTTTTAACAACGTATCCTGACCGAACTTCGGCAGTGCTTCAATTGGTTGCCCCTGATCCAATTGTAATGGTGTCCAAATCGGTCCCGGCGCGACGCCATTGACCCGAATCCCTTTTTCGGCCGCTTCTGCCGCGAAGTTGATCGTCCAGTTTTTGATGGCCGCCTTAGTCGCCGCGTAGTCCATCAGGTGCCCACTTGGCGAATAGGCTTGAATCGACGTGGTCGTCACAATGCTGCCCCCAGCCGGCATGTGTGGCAGGGCCGCCTGCGCAATCGCCATCATCGCCACGATGTTCACCTGGAAGGTCTCCTGAACTTGCTTAATTGGTAATTTCTCAAGTGACGGCTGTGAAATCTGTTGACCGGCATTCAAGACCAGCGTATCCAAGCCACCAAAGGCCGCAATCGTCTGGTCGACTAAATCAGCCGCGACGTCATCCTGCTTCAGATCACACGGCAACAGAAGCGACTTGCGCCCCGCTGACTCAATCAGCTTGGCAACTTGCTTGGCATCCGCTTCTTCACCTGGCAAATACTGAATCGCAACGTCCGCGCCTTCGCGTGCAAACGCAATTGCAGCGGCGCGCCCGATGCCCGAGTCGCCGCCCGTGATTAGGACACGGCGATTCAATAGCTTATCATGACCTTGATAGCTTTCTTCGCCACAGTCTGGCTCAGGTTGCATCTTCGTCTGTAATGCGGGCGTCGGCTGGTCCTGCTTCTCAAAACCGTCTGTCTTGTATAACTTGCGTGGATCATGTAAATCTGGTTGTGTCATTGTGTGGGCCTCCTTTATTTGAATACACACACCATACCGGAAATTTCGTCAAAACGACAGCCAAATGCATAAGTTTATACTAACAATCTTTATTAGTGTATCTCTTTACGTTCAACTAAATTCTTGTCATAATACGGCGTTGTAAAAGTTGATTGTTGCCCACGGACTCTTTGAAAGGAGCACTATTGTTATGATTGACCACTACCTGATTCAACCTGATGGCGTTACGACCACTTCTCGTGACAACGCCAACTGGATCGTCCTCCAAGATGCGAGCGACGACGAAACTCAGCAAGTAATTGACACCTATGAGCTGCCCGCCAATATTTTCGACAATGCCAATGAGGGTGTCGAAGTTTCAGAACTCAAAAAGCTGAAACACACCCGTTTTGCCACCAGTTACTCGCTCGTCCTGACGAACCTCTCCGCTGCGACCGACGACAGCATCGAAGAACGATTGGAACCACTCTCGTTTGTGGTGGCCGACCAATTTTTAATCACGTACGTCTGTCAGGATTCGACCTTTATCGAGCGCCTGCTTGAGCAACATGCCACCGAAATCACCTCGAATGAATTACTCGTCAGTTACGCCATCCTCGAGATTTACGAGCACTACGTTATGGAATTGACAGCGCTTAAAACCACGATTGACGAACTCGACCAAGCGGCGCGCGAAACGACGCGTAACGATGAGCTCTTCCGTCTGGCAAACACCCAACGAACGATGGTGTTCTTAGACCAGACCTTACAAGACCAGGCGAAAACGCTTGAGGCGATGTTCAATAACGACGACTATTTACAAAAATTGAACAACGAAGCGCTACAGTATGATATCGAATTGCAACAACGCTATGCCGATAAATTGGTCCGCACTTATCGAGATTTGCTTGAAACGATTGGCGGGCTATTCTCCGACATGATGGACAATCGCCTCAACCACTTAATGAAATACCTCGACTCCGCTGGACTGATTATTTCGATTCCGGCCTTGATTACTGGAATTTGGGGAATGAATACGGGCGGTCTTCCCGGCGAAGATAGCCCCATGACTTTCATGATCGTCATCGGCCTGTCAGCCGTTCTCGCAATTGTCGCCGGGGTGCATTTGAAAAACAAGGACTTTTCGGAGTAGTACCAATCAACCAAGTTTCCGTATTAGGACTCACCGCGCACAAAAAATCCGCCTGTTAAGTGTGTCTCCACAACTTAACGGGCGGATTTCGCTACCGTTGATGCCGATACCACCGATAATAAATCAGCATGGCGGCACCGCCAATCAATAATGCGCGCAACACCCAACTCACGGCCCACCACGTGATGAAAACCTTGATAAGCGTGATGCCATCGTTAATCGTCATTATTCTGAGCCCCTGCGAGTGCTGCAAACTGGTTGAGTTTACGCTGAAAGTCTCGCTGCATCACCGGTTTAATTAATGGCAATGGTAGCCAACTCGGCGCCTCTTCCAGTAAACTGACTTGCTCATCGACCATGGTCTGCCCGCTCGCATCCGCAGTCAGCGTAAACGTGACTTGGTACGCAAGCTGGTCGCCGACACCCTGGTAGATGACCTGGTTATCATGCGTCGTTACTCGCAAATGTTCTGACGGATTAAGTCCAGCCCCAGCCCGCTCAAGCATGTAACCGTCCATTGCTGGTGCGACAGTGGTTACCGCAGTCGCCCACATTGGCAAATTCAATGGATCCGCTAACAAGCGCCGAACAGTTGCTAAACTGGCATGTGCCAAAATGCGATTGGTAAATAAAGTCTTTGTCATGATGTAACCTCCAAAGACGGCAACAATGCTTGCATCCCATCCGCACCAACCACACTTGATGAATGTGACGCCCACTGACATCGTCCCGCCCGTTTTGTTAGTTGGTGGTTACAATGTACGCGCGCCTGTAGATGATTGAAAATCAGTATACTGATAAAAACAACTAAACTATGCGTGAAATAGTTGAAAAATTAGTGGGAAATGAGCTTAAGCGGCTGCTTCTGAAATTAATAATTGGCATATTTTAATCATGACTAATTCAATGTTCATAACCAAATGCAAAGCCAACACTGGTTATCCGAACTCATCATGCACTTGCTCATGGAACAGCTCGCGAAACACCGCTGAGCGCTCGGAAGCTTGTTGTGCTGCAGTGGTGTCATTTGCTTCCAGGGCTAACTGGGCAAGTAGCTGATAACAATTGGCCAGCATATAATGTGAATTATGAGCAGTCGCAAAAGCGATCCCAGCAGTCAGACGGTTCATTGCTAATTCGGGAGCGTGCTGTTGATAAGCAACTAACCCGGCCAAATAGTAGACGATATTCAGGTTTTCTTCATATGGGCCGGCTTCAATATCTTGTAGTGCCTGTGTCACTAGTGTTTCAACGTGGGCGGCCGCGTAATGGGCTGTTTTGAACACTGCTAATGAAATCAGCGCCAACCGTGAAAGCGTCGTTAACGGCGCATTCGGCGTTGCCATTCCGAGCGCCAGTTGGATGTGTTGTATCGCGTCAGCGCTCATCGCATCGACTTGCCAGCACGCGATTCCTAAATAATAGTAATAAGCTTGCGTCTGCTCATCTGTTTGGACGTAAGTTAAGGTCGCCGGAGCCAGTAGAAAGTCCTTCAACGCTTGATACTGGTGAGCGTTACAAAGCATTTCGACACGGTGATTAAAACTCGCATCAGCGCTGATGGCGAAATTACCCGCCAATTTCAAAGCACTGACGGCGACGTTCAATCGCTGACACAACGCTAACAACAAGCGGGCGTTTGGCACATAGCGGTCATGTTCAATGGCCGACAACATCGACTGGGCACAGATGTCTTGCGCAACTTGGTGCTGGGTCAGGTGTTGCGCTTGACGTGCGGACTTAAGTGTCGTTCCTAAAGTTTGCACCGGTTCATCACCTCCACTTTTTGATTGCCATCCAACCAGGTACGGCCACTGGGGCTACGAACGTTCAGCCAATGATGGTTATTAGACCTAGTGTACTAAAACAGGCCTAAAATCAGTCAAAAAAAGTACCGTTTCCCGACCCCCTTGGCCAGTAAACGATACTTTGGAATTTCACTTAATTAACATGCCGTTCGCGCACTTGGTACCAGATAATTCCGGCGACCCCGAACACGATTGGTCCGACCAGCATCCAAATCGTATTTTGAAACTTGCCCGTCTCTAGGATTGGTTGGATCAACGTAAAGACGTTGGCACCCAGCACAACAATAAAGACGACCCAGCTAATGATTTTGGTCCAGGTCAAAGATTTGTAGACTTCAAACGGTTTGATGATATTTTGATTTTCCTTGAACTTTGGAAACGCATAGAGCAAGAACAAGTATGGCAACGTCATTGAAACGTTCGCCATCAGCGTCAAAACGTTATAAAATGCGGACGCATCCGTGGTTGCGAAAGAGGCGACCAGAATGATCACAATGACGATCACACATTGAACCATCATGGCATAACTAGGCATCCCCGCTTTGTTGAGTTGGGTAAACTTCTTCGGCCACAGTTCCTTAGGCGTTCCCAAAATCAACGTTTTCAATGGCGAATAGGTCAACGTGAAGAAGGCCCCACTGTAGGCGAGGAACATTCCTAGCCCGGTGTAGCGTGCAAACCACAGGCCTAACGTTTTGGCCGCGGCCGCACTTAATCCGAGTGATTGTCCCAAGACATAACCCAAGTTTTGCATCATGACATAACTAATATTCCCCAGGTTGGTCGTTGGGTTCGATAGGACGGCTTGCCAGTTCGTGCTGATTCCCCAGCAGAAGATGCCCAGGCCGTAACCTAACGTAATCACGATCGCTGAAATGATGATGCCCCGTGGAAATGTTTTTTCAGGATTCTTAGTCTTATCAACCATCCCACCGAGCACTTCTAGGCCCCCGTAGGCAAAGATGGCGAAGACTGCGAATCCGAGTAACCCGACTGGATGTTGATAGCTCGGGTTAGGTGACGTCAGCACGTGCTGTAAGGGTTGCGCGAACTGACCATGGTTTAACGCCAGAACGACGCCGGACACGACTAATAGGATCGCAGTCAAGCTGGTGACCGCCAAGCCCCCGAGACTGGTGACCCGCACAATGCCCTTCATCCCTTTGATTGAAATGAAGGTGACGAGCACCATCCATAAACAGGATAAAATCCCAATCATTTGCGTGGCGTTTAGACCAAACATGGCAAAACGCTGAGTTTGGTCACTTCCAAAGAAGATGGTCGTGAATGGAATCCACACCTTTGCAGAGGTCGACACCAACCAAATGATGTACGACGCAAACCACATGAAGGTCCCCACGAACGCGAATTTCGCGTTAACACTCACTTCCAACCATTTGTACATCCCGCTGCTGTCAGATTTGACCGCGGCACCAAATTCCGCCATCATCAGTGCGAACGGAATGAAGAACAGCACGGCAGCGACCAGGTAAAATAGAATAGAACTATAGCCCATTAAATAATACGCAACCGTACTATTGGCAAAACCAAAAACGGTGGTGAAGATCATCATTACTAATGCAATTAGCGTAATCTTCTCATTATCTTTTGTTGCCATTATTGCACTTCCCCTTTTATACTGTTGTAAAGCTTAGCTCATTTTAAGATTACCGTAAGCATGCAATAAAGCGCTTTAGTTTTCCTAACAATCGGATGATTTTTCCATGTGATAATCGGTCTAATTATTAAGTTGTTCCATTGAGAAATAATTATTGACGCTAACTATTTCATTAAGGAAATATTCATTTAATAACTAAGTAACTTGGTTTTAACATAACTGCAACATAATTAGGGTATTCTACAGTCATCAGGTTAATCGAGTGACGAAATCAAGGGTAAAAACGGGGTATACATACATGATGAAGAATTTTAGGTTGAAATCAATTTTATGGCTGGTACTGATTGGTTGCGCTTTCGGGATGATGGTCAACGTTGCCAGCAGCTGGATTCCACAAACGACAATTACAGCGCAAGCCTCAAAAAAGCTGACGCAGGCGCAAAAGATCAAGAAAATCAACGCCAAGCTTTCCAAGGCTAACCGGGCCGCAAAGAACTGGATCGCCTATCGCGAATCTGGCTACAGTTATACCGCGCGCAATGGTAAATGTTACGGCCGTTACCAACTATTGCGGTCATACTTACATGGTAACTTATCCCCTGTTAATCAGGAAAAGCGGGCCAACACCTACGTTAAAGGCCGCTACGGCACCTGGGTCAAAGCCAAGAAATTCTGGCAACATCACCACTGGTACTAAACTCAAAAATTGAATCATTCAGACTAAAAACCGCGCGTTTGGCAATGAGATTGTGAATCATTGTTGAACGGGTGGTTTTTGATATTCTAAGATATTAAAGTGATAGATCGCCAGTTTAATCATATTCTGCCAACTGAATTTTAAATATTGCACCTGATACCGCCTACTTAATCACTAGATATTGTGAAAAATATCATTATTTTCGTCAAACCTATTGCAAACTGTAATTATTGCGACTATAATTTGGGCTGTAAATTAGTAATGATAATAATTACAATAAAAGAAGGTAATTGATATGACTGAACGTAATTTTGATTTCCTAATGCCTAGCGTGAACTTTTTTGGCCCCGGTGTGATTAGCAAGATTGGTGACCGTGCCAAGACCCTGGGGATGCACAAACCCGTCATCGTCACGGATAAATTTTTAGAGAGTCTCCCAAACGGTGCCGTTGCCCAAGTCCGGACCTCACTCGACGCTGCTGGGATCGACTATGTTATTTACAATCAAGTCGAACCTAATCCCAAAATTCATAACATTCAAGCCGTCAAAGCACTCTACGAAAGCAACCATGCCGACTCACTGATTACGATTGGCGGCGGTTCTGCGCATGATACTGGTAAGGGCGCGGGAATTATTATGACTAACGGTGACGACATCACCAAGTTAGCCGGGATTGAAACGCTCAAAAACGCCCTGCCACCACTGATTGCGGTCAACACGACTGCCGGAACCGGGTCAGAACTCACCCGCCACTGCGTTATCACCAATGAAGCCACCCATTACAAGTTCGTGGTCGCATCATGGCGGAACATGCCGCTGGTTTCGTTCAACGACCCAACGCTGATGCTGGACGTTCCTAAGGGATTAACCGCCGCTACCGGGATGGACGCTTTCGTTCAGGCGATTGAACCCTTCGTTTCCGTCGACCACAATCCGATTACCGACTCGCAATGTATTCAAGCTATCAAGTTGATTGAATCTTCCTTGCGCGAGGCGGTTGCCAACGGTCATAATCTCGAGGCCCGGACCCACATGGTCGAAGCCGAAATGCTCGCCGGGATGGCCTTCAACAACGCCAACTTAGGCTACGTGCACGCAATGGCCCATCAACTCGGTGGTCAATACGACGCGCCACACGGGGTCTGCTGCGCCCTATTATTACCTTACGTTGAAGAATATAACCTGATTGCTTGCCCAGAACGCTTTGCCGAACTGGCCAAAATAATGGGTGAAAATACCGATGGCTTATCGACCCGCGATGCCGCTGAATTAGCCATTAAAGCGATGAAACAACTCAGTGAAGACGTCGGGATTCCACACTCAATCAAGGAAATCGGCGCCAAAATCGAGGACTTCGAGCACATGGCCAGCAACGCCCTCAAAGACGGCAACGCCTTCTCAAATCCGCGTAAAGGCACCAAGGAAGATATTATCAAGATTTTCCAAGCGGCTTATGACGCGAAGTAAAACCGCGCCTACTGACTGCCCCAGCGTACAAGATAGCTAAAGCTAGCTGCTAGCACTTAAATGGTAGCGGTTTCTGAAACGGCTTGGTTCATCGACTCATCTCTAATGGCCTCGCTCATTAAATGATTACCGATGACTTTACATGTTGAATCATCGTGCAACTACTCATCAAAGCCGGCAACAATACCATCGCGGCATCAAGTCCTAACGATGGGTATCACGCCGTTTAACAGCTGTCAACGGCAATACAGTCAATAAAAAACAACACCGCAGCCAGCGCGATTGCACTAGAGCTGCGGTGTTGTTTTTGTGCTTATTTCAATCTGTTAAAGGCATCAGCCTGAAGCTTATTTGCCAGGCACGTAGTCTTCATCAATAATCAAGACTGGTTTGATGGTCTTACCACTACCAGAATCGGCATTGGCTTGATTGATATCTTCAAACTTGTAGAACTTTTCAGTCTTTTCAAATGGGAACATACCATGTTGATAGAAGTCGATCAACCGTGGAATATCAACGCCAGGAATCGAATCACCCATGTTGACCCCGATGACTTTCTTATCGTCAACGCAAAGGTCGTTCCATGAACTGATGGTAATGTTCTTAGACGTTACGGCGATCAAAGCAGCGGTCCCACCTTGTGCTAAGGCATGGATTGCGGATACCATTACTGGTTCAACACCGGTGGTATCAACGGCGAAGTCAACCCCATAGCCGTGCGTTAACTTTTTGATGGCTTCGACAGGGTCTTCTTCTTTACTGTTGATGGCGTGCGTTGCGCCTAATTCCTTGGCTAATTCCAACCGTGAATCCACAATATCCACGGCGATGACTTCAGTACAACCTGAAATCTTACCAGCCATCATGGCAGCTAAACCAACGGCACCAGTCCCAAAGACCGCGATCGTTTGGCCAGGACGTGGTTGGAGACTGTTCAAGACGGTCCCACTACCAGTCACGTAACCACAGCCTAAAGGTCCCAAGCGCCGTAAGTCTAATTCCTTAGGCACTTTAACGGCATTGCGTTGGTCAACCACCGTATGAGTCGTGAATGAGGATTGGTCGAACATGTCACTGATATGCTGGCCGTTTTCTTGGAAATGGTCAGAACCATCTGGACGGGTCCCGCTCAAGTTGTAGTCCGCATAGTTCCGGCACTTGGTTGGCATCCCTTTCAAACAGTTGTCACAAGTTCCGTCAGCGTAAAATGACAAGATAACGGGATCGCCGACTTCGAAATTAGTGACTTCAGAACCAACTTTTTCAACGATCCCAGAACCTTCATGGCCTAAGATAACGGGATAGCCGAGTGAGGCATCGCCGCGCCGAATCGCTTCATCAGAATGACAAATCCCGGATGCCACGATTTTAATTTGTAAATCAGTGGGTGTCATTTCCGCCAAATCAATATCATCTTTAATGACAAATGGATCATTAACTTTATCAACTACTGCTGCTTTAATCTTCATAATCAAACCCTCGTTTCAAATAGTATGTAAAACGCTTACAATTCATATTGTTACACAATCCACAATCAAATTCAAACGCTTTCATTATCGCTTACAAACGTCCAAATCCTATTAATACCGGCTAATTTCCGATTTCACCCTAACGATATGATACTTAATTAGTGTAAATATAATACTCATTTGCACCATCTTGTGAAGTTTATCGGTTATTTTCAATCATTCAATGCAACTTTCATTTAAATAAAAACCGGCATGGTGCCTAATTACAGGCACCACACCGGTTCACTTGATCAATTTAATTGTTCGTCAGTATCTCGCTGACAAAGTGCGTCGCGCTTTAGGCTGGTTGCGCTGCCGCCGTACCCAGCTTGGCCTTGTTGAGCAAGACTGAACTCGTCACGACTGACAACGAGCTAAACGCCATCGCTAAGCCCGCTAACTCAGGACTCAACGTCAGGCCAATCGCGTAGAAGACCCCCGCAGCGACTGGAATACCGAGCACATTGTAGACAAAGGCCCAGAATAGGTTGAGCTTGATCCGATTAAACGTCTTCTTGCTCAAGGCTAACGCCCGGTCAACGTCGCGCATGTCATTCTTAACGAGCACAATGCCACCCGCATCGATGGCAATATCCGTTCCAGAACCCATCGCAATACCGACGTCAGCAGTGGTCAAGGCAGGCGCGTCATTGATGCCATCGCCGACAAAGGCCACCTTGCCCGTCTTTTGAAGGGCTTCAACGTGGGCCGCCTTGTCACCCGGTAACACATCCGCAATTACATCATCGATACCCACTTGTGCGGCGACGGACTGCGCGACCCGTGGATTATCCCCCGTCAACATGACGGTCTTTAATCCGCGTGCTTTTAGACTCGCAATGGCCGCTTTGGACGTTGATTTAGCGACATCCTGAATGGCAATCAACCCAATAATTTGATGATTGAGGCCGACGTAAACCACCGTTTTAGCCGCGTCCTGTAACTTAGTGGCGGCTTGAGCCAAGTCATCGCTGATCGCCTCGTCCATCAACAGCTTATGATTGCCGACAACGGCAGCTTGTCCGTCGATTTGCGCGGTGACGCCTTTACCTTCAACCGCTTGAAAATCAGTGGCCGTGGGCGCTTTAATCGCACTATCCTGGCCGCGTTTTAGAATTGCAGCTGCGAGTGGATGTTCGGAAGCAGCTTCGAGGCTAGTGGCGACCCGTAAGACTTGCGTCTCATCACCAACAATGTCCGTGACTTGGGGCTTGCCCACGGTGATCGTCCCGGTCTTGTCAAAAACAACCGTCTGAATTTCGTTAACGGCTTCCAACACTTCACCGTTTTTGATCAAAATTCCGAGCTTGGCACCACGACCGGTTCCGACCATTAAAGCAGTTGGTGTCGCTAAACCGAGCGCACATGGACAAGCAATCACGACGACCGCCACGGCAAAAATCAAAGCATTCGCCAAACTAGCGCCGAGTAACACGTACCAAGTGAGAAACGTCAAAATGGCAATAATTAAAACAACCGGCACGAAAATATCAGAGACTTTGTCCGTCAGCTTTTGAATTGGCGCGTGACTGTTCTGAGCCTTTTCGACCAGCTCAACGATTTGTGCCAGCATTGTTTGGTCACCGACCTTGCTAGCTCGAAACTGGAAGGTCCCGTTACTATTGATCGTCGAACCAATAACGGCATCCGATTCGTGCTTTTGAACCGGCATACTTTCACCCGTCACCATCGATTCATCAACGGTTGACTGACCAGCCGTAATGACGCCATCGACTGGAATTTTCTGGCCAGGTTTGACCCGAATAATATCACCAACCACCACTTGATCCAATGGCACTTGCACAAACTCGGTGCCGCGTAAAACCTCCGCTTCTTTGGCTTGCAAACCAACTAATTTGGCAACGGCGTTCGAGGCGTTATGCCGCATCCGTTCTTCAAAGACTTGGCCCAGCAAAACGAAGGTCGTCACGAGCGCCGCACTTTCGAAGAAGACCGCTTGACCCGTCGCCATCGCATATAAGCTATAAAAATAAGCCGTTGCGGTCCCGATTGCAACCAGTGTATCCATGTTGGCGTGGTGCTTTTTAAATGACGCCCAAGCACTTTGCAGAAATGGCCGTGCCGACACGAGCATGATGACTGTCGTCAGTGCCAGTTGCGTCCAGTCACCCCCTGGCAGCATCCACCCGAACGGCATCAAAATCATATTTGCTAATAACGGTAATGAAAAAATTAATGAAATCCAAAACCGACGCGTCGTTGTCATCCTTGGACCACCACTTTTCCACTAACCATGTCCATGCCACAACTGAAGGTGAATTCACCCGCTTGGTCCGTTGGAATCGTGACCGTTTGGGGCTGGTCGATCGGTAAGTCCGTCGCAAATCCTAAGTCGGTCGAATGAACGTGTTCCAAACAACCTTGGGTACTCGTCCGGGTAAACGTCAATTGGGCAGGTACGCCTTGTTTGACCGTCACTTCAGCTGGTTCATATTTACCATTCACGTTAATGTTAATATTTTGTTCAGTCATAACCTGATTCCTCCGTTAATTAATGTTGTATTTATTTAATGATGACTTTGCCGTGGAACATATCCATCCCACAGGCCCACTGGTATTCGCCAGCTTTACTAGTGTCAATCGTGACCGTTTGCGTTTGATTCTGTGGGAGTTCCTGGTTGATTCCAAAATCGCTGAAAACGACGTGATCCAGACAACCTGACGCATCCTTACGCGTGAAATTGAGCACGGCCGGCACACCCTGCTTGAGGACAACTTGTTCCGGCGAATAACCACCATTGACCTCGACATCCACTTGTTGCAAGTCCGCATCACCATCCGCAGTTACCGTCGCTGTCGTGTGCTTGCCGAAGAACCACCACAAAATAAAACCAATCGCAGCCAATCCAATGATCAAAACTAATGCTTTCGTTATCATCCAACCCATCTCCCAATTTGCATTGTCGTTTACATTTGTAATTTATATGAATAGCTTACCGCCATCGTTTACAATTGTCAACGATAAAAGTCAAAAAAATTTTAGTGTCCGCACGACAGTCGTTTTGACACATCATTACGCTAACCTTTCATATTGATTCTGAGAACGTGTTATCCAGTATCATCACGTCAATGTTCTTGGCCGTGCCCGCCACACTGTTACGATGTCATACAAAGCAACCACAAAAAGTGGGCCTTCAGGAATGCTAGCACGCATTCCCAAAAGTCCACTTTACTTAACGTTCAGCACAACGACCGGTCACAACCATCCAGCCGTTTTGCCTTACTCGATTATTCCCCAGCGTGGTCACTACCCCAGTTTCCACTCATATTTCGTACTAATTCTAATCAAATTACGACATAGATTGAATCTCCACCCACAACAACACCGCTTACCAGCCATCATCAGGGGGCTAATGCCGCAAGCCGCACTCACCTCATACTCAAGCGCGCCGGGTATTTTCTTGCCGGTATTCCAGTGGCGTTTGCCCGGTCTCCTTCTTAAACCGTTTGGAAAAATCAGCCGCATCATAAAAGGACAGCTCGGCGGCAATCGCGCGAATCGTGTGATCAGTCGCCAGCAGCATGTGCTCCGCCTCCTGAATCTTTTTGGCGTTGATATAGTCGCGAATCGACATGTGCATCTCTTGACTGAAAGCGCGCCGCACCGTCTCTGGATTACACCGCTGATTGACGTGGGCTAGGACTTTTTTGACGGTCAGATGGTCATGCAAATGCGCGTTGGTGTAATACAGCACGTCTAAGGTCGATTCCAGATGCGCGCTATAAGTCAGGGCATTCGGCTGTGCGATGGCCGCAAAATCGCGAATGATTTGCACAACTAACGGCTGATATCGCTCGGTCGTCACTGGCAACTTATCGAGCCAATGATGGTAATCATTACGAAGCTGTACAAATTCGTAGATCTCCGCATGGTTTTGCATGCCCTCAAAGGCGAGCACATCCACTAGTGCGCTCAGTTGGAGCTGCTTTTCTTCACTCGATAACTTATTTAATAGATCACGCGAACGAGTCAGGTTTTCTTTCACAAATCGAATGCCCTCCTCAACTTTTCCAGCCCTGTAAAAGCGAATAAAATCCCGTTCCAAATACCCCAATAAGATCAACCCCTTAGTGGTCGGATGTTGATCGTTGTAGTCACGCATCTGATGTAGATATTGTACAAATTGTATTTCAGTCCCCATTACGCTAATATCCCCTTTGCATGCTCAGTCGATATTAATTAACCTAAATTGGTGCCGATTTGCTGTAACTGTCCACTACCTCTTCTTTTGCAGCTCAAGTTAACGTTTTATAATACCAACCAATTCTCTTGTATATTAATGATTCTATCAAATGATTTTGATTAAACAATCAATACACTTATCAGAAATCAATAACTAATAGTTGCTATTCACAATGAAAGCATTGATACCATTGACTTTACAGACACATTCAGCATTGATTATGAGATTTATTAGATTTTTCACACTATAATAGTGTCCACGATAATCGTCATCACAAAACGCTGATTCCCGTCATGACAAAAAAGTCCGGCCGCAGCCGAACTTTTTCTACCGATTAAGCTTTAACCACCATCAGGCACTTTGCCCACCGTTTATGAAGTGCTTCACACTAGGCCCAACTTCTAAAGTACTGCTTCAAATCTTCGCGTGTCTCCGTTGGCAGTTGCGTATAAGGCTTGTCTTCAATCGCACCTTGCAGCGAATACAACAATTGGATACAAGCGTGCGGATTAACTTTCTTAATGGCCGCAAACGCATCCTTGCTACCCATGGTCGAGAGTTGCTCAGGCGACGTAATCGCAACTGCTTCTAACTGCTTGGCTAAGGTCGGTCCAATGTTGGGTAATTTGGTTAAGGTTTCCATTTGACTCATTTCCTTTCAACTTCTGCTATCAGTTTATCGCAATGGACGCTAACCTTCAACAATCAGTTCCGCCACGAAATCAGTGTCTTCAATGGCATAATTGACCTGTAATTTATCGGTCGTCAACTGTTCAATACTGCTTAAGCCATAACCCAAATGACCAGGTTTGGTGGTAAACCGACTCTTTTTGATCACCGACAAATCCAAAGTCTCATCATTCGGAATTTGATTTTGAACGGTAAAACTTACCGTGTGCTCGTCCTGATTGGTTACCGTCAGCTTGACTTGCTGGTCCGCCCGCAATGCCGCATCAATCGCATTATCAAGCAAGTTGCCCAGAATCCGGACGACTTTAATTTGTGGGACGTTGGGTAATTCAACATCTTCTAAAATATAGACCAGCAGATTAACGTGTTGCGTCATCGCCGCATCGTGCTTGGCATAAATCAGGCCACTAACGGTCGGCATAGCCAAGCGACTCAGGCTTGCGAGTTCTGACTGTTGATTCAAGCGGACGCTGCTCGGCAAGACTTCCGTTTCAAAATACTGTTTAAGCCCCGGCATATCGTCATTTTTAATAAACGAAGACAAGCTGAGTAAAACGTTTTGATAGTCATGCTTGAAGAGGTGTAAGTCGCGGTTGTGGTGACTAAGTAATTCGTTATAATTGGAGACTTCTAATAATAATTGGGCGTCATTCAAATGACTGTTTTTATTATTAATTAAGTATAGGCCGATGATGCCAAAAGTGACGCTGGCGGCAATCGCCATGTAAGTCTGCGAATTGACTGTCCATTCCATCGCAAAAACGTACGCAATCACGTAAATGATAAAGAATAACAGCACGAGCAAATAATCACTCGCGTCAACCCGTGCCCGCTGCAAAAAGTCAGCTGCTGAAACCCGCACTAACCAGCGATGCGCCATGAATGCCAGAGCCAAAACAATTGGCAAGTCGACAATCACGGTGACCAAAATATTTAAATCCACCGTGATGTCAAAGCCAATCGCCTGCCGTAATAGCATCGGTGCGGTCGGTGCCATCAGCGCTTTAGCCGCAACCGCAATCACGGCACTAATCAGCCGTTTGACCGCGTTTAGAAAAATTGCAACCGGTAACATTAGTAACCATTTTGTATATAACAGCCGTGAACTCATGAACGTATTCACCGCGACTAAGGGAATGATCCAGAAAAAGACCAGTGGCACGTGCGGAAAGAGCAGCGTGCACCCCTCACCAAACGCCTGCACGAGCCAAATCAGGAGGACCCAGACGATGCTGATGCGCCAAGTGACATATTCTCGAAACGCAATCATTAGAAATAACATTTCAAACATGCCAGAACTTAGGGACAATACGAAGAAAACTGTTGCCATACAACCACCTCTCAATGGATTAAAATCTATTTGTTAAGTGAACTTCCGAACGTCTAATGTCAAAAAAATATCACAATACTGCTTACTATTGTAAGCGTTTTTCTAAATTTTGGTCAGTATGGGCGCTCATTAGTTGCGATAATCTCGCAAAATCAGCAGACGTGAGCTTCAAACGCAGCTCGCCAACTATTTTTTTGCCTACCTTTCACGGCTCAGGATGTCAATAACTAAAAAGCGCTCGAACACTGAATTGACAATGTTCAAGCGTTATTAGTTGCAATTGAAGCAAGCATATTTTTTCAGATTTAGTGGCCAGACTATTGTCTGATCGATTCAACACCAACTAGTCGTGCCGACCACGCCCGCCACACCGGTATCCAATTCATTGTTTCGCGAGCAATTCACTTCCTGCGCCTACCAAAAATCTGCACTAGAATGTTCCCGGTGGACGCTCACCAAATCAGTACCTTCATTAATCGACAGGGTCCAATTAATAGGCGCACTGTAAAATCACTCACGGCGTATCCTGCAACGTCCAATTAACGGATCCACTATAACTATCGACTTGAACGCTCGGCTGGACGTCTAGTAAAATGCCTTTGCTGGCTGACCAGTCGCTAGTGGCAGTCGTCGCGGTCTTGCCCGCCACTTTACTGCCGGAAGCGACCGTCACAGACGTATTCGTCAAGACTTGTTTGGTACTACCGTTTAGATAAATCAGATTGCCGCTAAGGGTCCTCGTCGCAGATTTCATCGCGGTCGCCGTTGCGCGGAGATACCAAGTTGAGCCAGTCTTACGCGTATCGTTGACGACAATGTTCCAACTACTCGTCGGCTGATACAGGGTCTCCTTGAATGGAATCGTCAAACTTCCAAACGTCAGGCTGGCTGGGGGTGTGCCGAGACTCAAAGTGCCATCGCGCATGGTGACGGTAATCGTCTTGGCATCCGATTGTAGTCCGGAACTCCCCTTACCATAGACGTTGATCGTGGTACTGCCGCCAACTGCTAACGCGCTTAATTTGCTAGCTAGACCCGTCTCCTGAGTTGCATAGGTAATCGTATCGGTCGCACTATCCGGATTGGTCGCAACGATGCCTGCTTGTTTGACCAACCACGCGACCACCGCCGAGTCACTCGTCAACGAATCCAAATCACCTGGATAGACATCCACAGCCGTCTTCGAACTCGTGATATTGAGTTTCTTTGGCGTCACAGTGGCCGTCGCCGTACCATTGTCACCAGTCACCTCATCCACTTCAGTCACTGTCACTGAAGACAACGAACCTAACGCCGTCCCGAGATTCAAGGTATACGTACCGTCACTACCGACCGTCGTTGTCACGCCATTAACGTTACTGCTGATGGTATTGCCGGGGGTCCCAGTCCCTTTGATGACCGTATCAGTAGAATAGAGCGTCCCGGTAATTTTAGGCGACAGTGTCTGGGCAGAAAATTTACCGACTTGATACGTTCCTTCTTGCCCATTCACGGTAATCCGGAAGCCGACATAAATCGGGAGTGCGGTCTTGATATTTTGAAAATTGACCGCTAACGTCTGGGTTTGTTTGGATGAACTGATACTGAAAGAATTACCGCTCCCAAGACTTGCTGGCGTAGTCGTCATTAACGTCGTCCCGGTAAAACTGTCACTCGCTGGCTTGGTCATAATGTCATAGTACGCCTTAGTTATCGTTGACTTACTGGATCTTAAGCCAATCGTCCCACTCATGGTGACCGTCATCTTGGTCGTCTGCTTCGTGATTCGGCCATTATCGGCATAATTGGCGGTAATCGCTGACACGGACGGATAAGTCGACAACCCTTCATCGACGTTACTACCAACAACGTTCCCATTTGGGGTTACCTGAAAGGCGGCATTCGACTTCACATCCGTCATCTTATCCGTTAGGGTCGCCGCACCAGCATTTAAACTCAGCCCACTTAAGATTAGAACCAGACTGAAACCAACTAGCCATAGTCCTTTCATAATTTGTTTAAACACCAGCGTCACCCCCAAACTGTTCCTTTAATTGCCGGTAAAGTGCGCCCAGCAGCGTTCCGGCTAATAAACTCATGCCAGCGAGTAATCCCCATAAACTGGCGCGCTCACTGGTTTGCGGTAACCGCCCATTCGCCAAGGCTGTCGGCCAGCCCGCAATCGTGTTCGTTGGTTGACCTTGACGCGAAGTATCGGTCGTCGGCTGTGTCACTGGAGATTGTATTCCTGGCCGCTGTTTCGTCGTTTTGAGAACATAGGGCCGTCTGCCATCCGGAATATCGCGCGCTGGAATAATGCGGTCAGCGTCATACGTCGTCTCATAAAAGCCGACACTGATCTCAGTTCGCCCCTGAGTACCCGCCTGAGCGGACAGTGGCCAGCCTAGCACCAGCACAACGCCTACTATTAATCGCCATCGTTTAATCGGCATGACCCTTCCCCCATTTCCATACACTTTAAACTATGCACGTCGCCGTTTACGAATCTTTAAGAAAATCAAGACGCCAATCAACCCAATAATCAGCATACCTAGCGCCCCAAATAGAATGAACCACCCGACATTGATGCCGGAATTATCCACTGACGCTTGGTTGTACTTATCCGCAGCGGCCGTACTGATGACAAAATCCTTGTCAAAGACCCAGCGATGGTCCTGATTCTGCGCCACTAAATGAACATGGTAGGTGCCGGCCTGTAACCGATTCGTTCCCGTCAGAATCGGCACTTTGTAGACGGAATTAGGCGCTAACTGCACGTCCTTTTGACTAAAGGTCTTCACCACTTTACCGCTATTCTTACTAGTCAACTTTGCTTTGAGCGTCAGCTTGGGCACGATCACCGCACTGACATTACGTAGTTGTGGAAAAATCCCTCGCCGGTAGTTTTGCATCCCGGCCGTGACCGTATCTAGCTTCAATTGTGGCGCCGGCAATTTGCCCATCGTGTACTTCAGACCGATAACGTAGGAGTACTGATTGGCAATGTTCATCGATCCCTTCACGTGTCCCGTGACTTTATTGCTGACGCGTTTGAAATACCAACCACCGAGGACCACGCCATTAAACGCGGCTTTCGGCATCTTGATTGTCGCCGTCACAACTTTGGACCCATTCGCTGGAATCGTGACCGTCTTCGGGCCGTCAATCGTTGTCAATTGTGACATCCGATATTTCAGTGAGGGGTCAAAGCTTTTGGCTGGCGTCACGTATTCAATGATTCCATTACCATTCGTGTAGGCGGTATGAATCGCCGTCTGAACTTTGATTTCAGCATTGGTCACGTTATAAATTGTCGTTTGAATTTTTTGCTGGCGTCCCGGCGTCATCTTTAAATCAAAATACGACTGATGCTGATCAAGCTGATTACTGGGAATTTTAGCAGCGACACTAAAGCCAATGTCATTGTTTTGACTCGCTTGACTACTAGACTTGCTGCTGGCATCCCCCGCCGCAAAACTCGTCACGAGCCCAGCTTGTAACCCCAATACCAAGCAGGCCAGCGCGACCATGATTCGTTTCATTAATTGCATCCTTTCACCCCCGACACTCGCGTATGTACATGGGGCGATTGTCACCGTCCCATCGACCCAGTTATTCAGCTGGTAAATCGCTCAACGTCCAGTTCAAGTTACCACTGTAAGTCTGAGCTTTAACCGTGTTCGCTTTGATGTTCAACGTTAAATTGCTTGGATTTAATTGACTGACGGTCACCCCGGCACCGCCGCCCTTAGCTGCATTCAAAACGGCACTCGAACCCACTGTCCCGTTCAATGCCACTTCAGAAGCAGTCGCAACGGCACCGTTTGCATCGGTACCACTGTTGGAAACGTCACCCTTAGGCAAGCTCAGCGTCGCACCTTTCGCCGTTGTACCGTCGACACCAGTCAAATTAGACCCCGTTACCGTCAGCTTCCAGCCGGCGTTAGTCCCACGAACGTCCGAAACTTCGACAACCATGTTGCCCTTCCATAAATTGGTGTTAGCACTCGTCAAATCCGGCGTATACTGTTGGTCATTTAAAACGTCGATTTCATGCGTCCCATATCCTAACGATTTGGAGACGTAAATCAAAGACAAGTCTCCACCAGGTGTCGCACCGTTATTATCATCACCACCGGTACTTGGTGTGTTCGGGTCGGTCGGGTCAACTGGTGTGACGGTCGACGTACTCTTCGTGAATTCCGCTTGCAGATTCGTGCTCCCACTCCGGTTTTCGGCGGCGTTTGCCACAATCGGCATGCTCCCTGCAACTAATAAGGTGCCTGCCATTAATAAGTGTCCTAACATTGACTTCATAATATAAAATCCCCCTTTTTCATTTACCAGCGCTTGTTAAGCTTTCATCAACTAAGAACGGTGGTCATTATAAATGCGACTGATGTAATTTGATTGGATAACTAACTGGCACTTAACTTCGTGGCAACCTCCCCCAACAATCACTAACCATTAATTAATTTATTTAAATGCCGACTCCTTTGACCACATTTTCATTATATCGAGCTTCAACACAAAGGCGCTAATAATACATAACGTTAACTATATTTACAAACCGGGCGGGTTCGTGTAAGCGTTATCCTGAGTGCTTTTATCGGGTTACTTAGTCGAACTTCCTTTGCGAGGGTTGGTGCGGGATTAAATCAATAATTTTGTTTTCGGGCGGTGTGATGGTCAAACAGATTCATAATATTAGTGGGGGGACTCGTAACTTAGCTGTCAAAATTGTAAGGCGTACAAGCTACCAATCTCAGTGGAAAATTGGGCGCGACAAACAGGCCACACCAACTAGCCGTGACCTGTTCAAAGGCTAGCTGTAATGCTGCCATATCGCCAATAAATGGTCTGAATATTGAAAATGGCGCCAACAGCTTTTAGCCATCAACGCCAATGATCAGTAACACTTTAATTAAGCTTTATCTCACGACAACCGATAATTTTCGGCCACACTGGGTTCAACCGCGCTAAGTCCAGCAGTCGATTCAACTCTCATCAATCTGGTAACAAAACAAAGCGCTGGTGCCCGTCCTGACCGTCTTCCAGCCACTGGTGGCAGCGCAGGGCATCTGAAAAATGCTGCTGACTAACTTGGTCGTCTAGCAACTGCCCGGCGCTAAAAGCTTGGTTCAAGACTTCTGCCGCCCGCGCCAACTGATCAACAGTGGCATGACTAATCACAAAGCCGTTAATTCGCTTCTGCGCCATGTAAAAGGCCCGCACGCCAAACGTGAATTGATCGTCTTTCGGCGCGGTAATCAGCGTGACTTCACCGCCCAGTCGTAGCAAGTCCAGATTAGTCGCCAATGCGACCCGGCCAGACGTATCGATAACATGATCAAACGTCCACTCGTCACGCACCAGCTGGTCTTCAAAGCCAGCCTGATAATCGTAACAAGCTTGACTTCCAAGTCGTTGGCATTGGTCGAAGTCGCGGGCTGCGGACGTCGTGACCACCGTGACGCCGGCAGCGGTCGCTAGTTGAATCAACTTGCGGCCGACGTTTCCAGCGGCCCCTTCAATGAGTAACCGCTGACCAGCTTGAACCTGCATCACATCGTGCAGGACGATGGCCGCGGTCGCTGCCGAATGCACCGCCGCAACCAGTTGCAAGCCATCCACACCATCTGGCGCATGGTACAGCCGATCAACTGGGACCGCCACATATTCAGCCGTGGCACCCATCCGACCCTCGTAGCCCATTGAGTTCGTCCAGACTCGGTCGCCAACTTTAAAATCCGACTGTGAACTTGCGACCACGCGACCGACCAAATCCCGCCCCGCAATATGGGGTGTTGCTAACGGCGTTTTGAACGCACCACTGCGCACAAACGTATCCACGTGGTTGACGGACACCGCGGTCACCCGTACGAGGACGGTCTCTGCGATTGTCGTGGGTCGTTTCACCTCAGCGACATGCAACTTGTCCGGACCACCAAAATCATCAAAAACAACTGCCTTCATTACTGGTTCCTTCTTCATTATCTGCGACCTAACAAGTCAAATTATCTGCTGGTACCCCTTGTTCAAACGCCGCCAGCACTTCGGCGCCCTTGGCAATTTGCACCGCATTGTCCAGCATGTGCGCATTATCCTTGATGGAGATGCGCCCCTGGTCGTAGTCCATTTGAATCCCGTCATTAAAGAAAATCAAGTCGTAAGCTGAAGTCCACAATGCCAACTGCTGGTTATTGTCTACAGCGACATCATACTCAGGATCCGGCTGGTCGAGCACGATCAGCGTAAATTTCGTCCCAATACTGCAGGCGCCACCGTGCAACGAATACTTGCCCCCACCATCGTCGGTCACTAAGACGAGCTGTTTATCCGCAAACCCCTTAGCAGTCAACAATGCTTTCAAACGCGCGCTAATTTTGATTTGTGTCATTGTGATGATACCCCCACGATTATAATTTTATATGCGATTTCATTCTTTAATTATATGCACAACGTCTCACAAATGACAGCCATAAGCCTGAGAGCGACAACTTATTTAGGAGCAATCCGATACCGCAAAATCGTTTTCAGCCGCTCAGGCGCCACCCGCCGCGCATCTGAGAGGTAGATTTCCCGATGGATTTTGCTAATACGCTGTTGATTTTCAGCCGCCACTAATTCGTCAATCTTGGCAAAACTAGCCGGTTCATCATCGTAAGCCCCTACATGCAGAATCTGTGCGACCGACATGGCGTCAAAATGCAAAATCTGAATCTGCTCAGTCGGCAACTGTTTCTTCGCTTTAACGGCCGCCAACGCTGGTTCAATCAAGTCTTCAGGAACAAAATCAGGAATCCGAATCATGATGTCATAACTGAATTCATTTTTATCTAAATGGTCGAGTTGCTGCCCCTTTTCAGTTAGCGACCAGACACCTTCGAGTGGAAAGACGACGTAATCGTCAAACTCGCAGTCCTGCGTTTGGGCGTATTGTTTGTACGCACTTTTCAGGCCGTATGCCGCTGGATACAGGGTCTGTAATTGTGCCTGAAACGCCGGACCGTTCGGGTTCCCAGTCCCGTGTAACGCCATAAACGTTTGTGCTGGAATCGTCAGTAATTGTGCTTGTTTTTTCGTCGAATACAACGTCTTTTCTTGCTTCCGCCATTCATACTTCATCGACACTCACATCCTTTTGAATTAACTACGCTACCATTATACTAATAAACCAACCCCAACGACCGCTAACCTGACCTCCTTTTTTCTGGTCTTCAGTTACAAAAATCTGCCACATGGTGCTGGCTAATTTGCTATGAATTCTGATCAAAGCGTGCCGGTTGGTGGATTCCTGTTCGTCAGCCGATGCGCGCCTTAGTCCGACTTCCGGGGCCGGCTGACAACGCTGGAACAGGGCGGACATCGATTTGAACTCACGCAGCAACCCACTGCGCAATTTCAAATACGAGTCTTCTTCTAGCCCTTGAGCATTGTCCGCCAGCCCCTCCATTCGGGAACCCGCTCGAATGGCAGATGAACGGCCACCTATCTTGGAACAACTGAACGTTTAACATTAGGTGACTGAACCTTCATGCAAACTTTGAACTAGCATCTATGACGCTTTATTGAACTTCAATACCTATCCAATATAAATACTGATATGATTCCTGAAGATTATTGATCAATTTAAATGGACACTATTCTTGAAGTTAGCTGACAAATTTGTCATCTATTAAAAATTTATGACATTTATATTTTAAGTGACTAGAAAAGATTCTGACAACGTTCAGTAATGCTGTTGACTTCTATAATTAGAACACGAGTATGATAGGTTCTATCAGAAATTGATCTCACAGTCTATTGCCAAAATGGCTGTTTACTAAGAATCAACGATCCTCTCATCAAAAATTGAGTCCGCACATGTCCGCCTTTCGAATACTGTCCCGGCTGGAAGGTATTCTGGGCAAGGCTCAGTGATTCCCAGAGTGTGAGGTTCAGACGGGTTGAGACTGAGGATTAGCCTAGCTAGAACGTTAAGCGGCGAACTTCCGCTTGGCGTTCTGGCGTAGCTAACCGGAAGTCCCAGTCTGACCAGAACACGTTTCATCCATATCGCAGGCAACGTGTAAGACCAGTATTTAAGACGTGGTTTGTCGGCTTAAATCTGTGTCCACCACGTTCCGGCCATTGCCTAGAATGCCTGAAAGCCGGCGTAGGACGGCGCCACGACTGCAAGTTTACGGTAACTTGCACTGTTTCCAGCGGTTCTCAGCTGGCTGATTTTGACCTTGAGCCGAAAAAAAGGACCCGGTCAACTTGACCGAGCCCTTAATACTTACCGTTTGTCTTTAAGTTGTGCTTCTAAGCGTTTGATGCGTTGTTGTTTGCGATGAATATACCAGGCAACTAGTAATAACAGAATTAGTAAGCCACCCAAGCTGAGCCACAATTGCCAATTCGTATGTGGTTCGATGACCGCCGTTTTGTTCAACGTACGGGCCGTCTCGCTCGTGATTTCAAAATCTTTCGTGAAGGTCCAGTGTTGCTTTTTGGATGTCACTGCTAACTTCGCCGTATATTTACCCGGCTTCAAGGCATCGCGACCGACTCGTAATGGTAATTGATAGACCGAACTAGGGGCCATCTGACCATGTTGATTCTTCTGTTGATACAGGACTTTTTGACCCCCGCGCCGATAAACTTTGACCTCGGTCGTGACCTGATTCAAGAAGGCTGCAGTATGGTTCTGTAATGCTAAGCTGATTTGATTATAACCATTGTTTTGCGTGGCTTTGATCTTACCAAGTGTCAGCTTGTTCTTAGTCAGCGCCTGCTTACCGTGAAGGACCACGGCAACTGAATAGGCGTACTGATTTTTAATGGCCATCGCACTCTTACTTTGTTGTTTGGCGGCCTTTTTCAAGAAGCTCAGCCCACCAACCACAACACCATCATAGGCGTGTTCCGGCATTTTGACCTTAAAGGTGACAATTTTGCTTGTCCCCTGAGCCAGTGTGACTTTATCACTGGCGGTCGTAATTAACTGAGTCACCTTGGCAGGCTCATCAATATTTTGACCATCAGGCATGGTTTGATACTCAACGACACCGTTAGCGTTGGTGGTCGCTGGTGCGATCGTCGTGTGGACCGTAATTTCTTGCTTACTGGTGTTTTTGATTCGAACGGACAGGTCCGTTTCTTGACCAGGCTTTAATTTTAAATCAAAGTACGGTACGGCTTTATCGACCTGGTACTTGGACGTCACTGGTAAGACGTCAAACCCAACCGAATTGGCTGAGCTGGTCTGAGCCCATCCCACACATAATAACCCCATCAACAAGCCTAACCCTAACTGCCACCATTTCTTCGTCAACATCATTTCCCCCTTAATTATGACTCGGAAAAATGATATTAACTGGTCATAATCAATATTTTTCCGATGAATCTAGATTATTTATTTGCTACAGTTGCGTTTAAGCTCCAAGTCAAGGTCGTGGTGTAACTCCCTTGAGCCCGAGCAGTCGTATGTGGCACCATCAAAGTTGAAGCAGCGATGTTAGCCGCGTTCTTACCATTACCTTTACCAGTTTCGGCGCTCATAACTGGCTTGTCAGCACCAATCGAATCCAGGGCAACACCCGTGTTAACCGTGGCGTCCACACCAGTCGTTGAAGCTGCTGGGTCCAAGACACCGTTTAAGGTTAAGACCGCACCAGTCAATTCTTTGTTAGCTGCAGCTGCGGCATTCTTGAAGACGTCATTTTGCTTAACGTTCAATTTCCAACCCGCAGCAGTCCCACGTAAATCGATAACGGAAATCATTGCGGCTTTGTTCGTGTTGTTGTAGTTGTCATCTACGCTAGAATTAGTGATTTTGTTAGTCCCAAAGTCCAGGCTAGCACCCTTTAAATCAGTATCCCCGTTATCGATGGTCACATCGCCACCTTCGAAACCAACCGTACCATTAGAAATTTGTGGTTCATCCGCAGCGCTAGCGGTCAAACCCATCGATGCAACTAATCCTGCTGAAAATAAAAGTCCTAATAATGTCTTCTTCATAATAATGAACTCCTTTTTTTTAAGTAACTGACTAACTGACAACCAATTAAGATCACGAGCAGTCCCAACCCAACAATCGAAGCACTTAGCCACCACGCTTCACTCGTTTGTGGTAACCAACCGCTGACCGACGTTTTCGGTTCTTGTACAGTTGGCGGTTGAACCGTCACGGTTGACTCTGACTCATGATGCTCATCTTCAGTGACATGAATTGTACCCGGTTTGCTCTCGCTACTACTGGATTCGCTGACGGATTCAGATTGTCCGTCAAACCGGATTGTTGCCTGGCTATCCGCCGTACTAGCCACACCAATGATTGGCGTTGATAACCACCCCCACCAAAGTAGGGTACTGATAACGACGGCAATCATTCCCCTGCGTTTCATCGCTCACTACCACTTCCTCATCCTAAACATTTACTGACAACTAAATTGTGACCGCCGGTAATCGGTTAGACACATCAATTATCAGGGTACATTGTAAATATACATAACTAACTATTTCTAAACAACTAACTGCTCTTACAAAGATTATGTTAATCTTTTATAATTTTTTTGTTACAGGTTGGCGACCGTCTGACCCAGCGTCCACGTCACAGCCGCCTGGTAGACATCGGTCAACACTTGATCCGTCGGCACTTGCAAGTACAAGTGACCAAGCGGTGTTGCTGAGCCGAGAACACTGACGCCCTGATTAGAAGTCGTCTGGTGGTTTTCGACAATCATGACTGATGCACCCGGCTGCAACGAAATTTCTTGATTAGTTGCGGTCGGTTGATAGCTTAAGGTTGCCGCTAACAATTGGCCAGTCTGGTCGCCCCTAAAGCCTTCAGCTGCCAAACTAGCCATTAATGACCAGCTGGCACCACTTTCTCGGCTATCAGTCACGACTAACCCATCACTGTATTTAGCGGCATAGCGTTCTGACTCACCGGTAATCGGATTACGACCGAAATCAATATTTTTCGGCACTGACGTAAACGCGACTTTACCAGCGCTGTACTTAAACGTTACGGTCTCATCTTGATCCTTAAACTTCCCTTGAATGCCATCTGGCTGTTCTGGCACGTATCCTTTAATTGGAATCGGTTTGAGATGATAATCTTCTCCAATTGCCCCCGTTACTTGTGTTTCAGGCGCTAAGACGTTACCATCCTCATCAACATACCTGACCGTAATCGTCGGGCCAGTTGCCCATTCGAACTCACCGACGATTTTATTACCATCATAAGTCGTCATCAATTCGGTCGACGTGTAAATTTTATCATTATTCAAACTTCGCCACTTACCGATATAAGGTGATTGATGACTAGGATCCGGCAGGCCCCACAGCTGGGAGTTAAAGAAGTTAAAGTTCTTCCCGAGCAATAGTCGTTTAGGCGCCTGACCGCCAGAAAAGACATTGTAATAATTTTGCGCATTACTGGTATTCCAGCCTGTCAAGTCTAATTTATCGAGCTTAGTGCCATTAAAGGCAAAGCCAAAGTTATTGACATTAGTGGTATCCCAAGTCCCTAAGTTCAACGATTTCAAACCAGAACAGCCCATGAACAACTGCGAAAGGCTCGTGACGGAACTCGTATTCCAATTCTCAATCGGCAGACTCACCAGTTGCGGATTACCAAAAAATGTCGCTTGCATGTCGGTTACGTGACTCGTATCCCACTTACGAACCGGGATATTCGTTAATGACAAGGCCCGATTAAAGGTCCCGCTCAGTGTCGTCACGTTACTGGTATCCCAATCATCAATCGGCAGGTCCGTCAACCGATCCATTTCGGTAAACGTCAGCGCTAAATCTTGCATCCGCAACGTTTGCCATTTTGAAACTGGCAAGGCCGCTAAACTGCGACAAGCCCGGAAAGCTGAATTCAGCGTCGTCACATTGCTGACATCCCAGTCTCCAATCGGTAAGGACGTCAAGCTCGCATCATTTTGGAATGTCTGCAGCATGGTCTGGACTTTACCCACTTGCCACTTATCGATTGGTAATGACTTGATGGCTTGCATGTATGCAAACGTCCCCTTGAGCGTGGTCACATTGCTCGTATCCCAGTTCGCCACTGGCAAGTGCGGCAACGTCTCATCTTCATAAAACGTCATCGCCATGTTGTCGACCCGACTCGTTTGCCAATTATCAACCGGCAAATAGACTAGCTTGGGCATCCGCATAAACGTTGCTTCCATCGAAACGACGTTATGGGTGTCCCATTTGGCAACATCTAAGGACGTCAATGAGGCACAGCCAGCAAACGTCCGCAACATATTGGTCACATTGCTCGTATCCCATTCACCAATCGGCAGGTCAATCAACGAGCTCGCGCCATTGAAGGTGTCAATGAGGCTGGTCAGTGACTTCGTTTGCCATTTGCCAATTTGTAGCGACGTCAACTGCGAGCAGTTGCTAAACATCCCTTGAATATTATTGAGTCGCGACGTCTGCCACTGATTCAAATCCAAAGTCTTGAGTTGCGTATCGGCGGCAAACATTCTGGAAGCATTTGTCAAACCGGGCGTTTGCCACTGCTCAATGCCAACAATAGTCGTTAGCGCTGAACAAGAAAAGAACATGCCTTCAAAGCTAGTGACCGTTGAAAAGTCTAGTTGGCCAAAGTCAATCGTAGTCAATTTATGATCATCTTTGAATAAATAGGCCAGGTTCGTGACCCCTTTTAAATTAAGATTGGCCAATCCTTCAATCTGCGTCAAATTACGAAGTCCCGCAAACAAGTAGCGGTAGTCAGATTGATTTTTAACCGTAATTGCACCGTCAATCACCAGCTTAGTCACTGAATTTGGGTTGAGCCCACTGGCAGTTAGGGTTTTAGCAATCCAACTCCCCGAATCACCGCCGACTGCCGCGACGAACGAGCCACCGCTTAAATGTAACGTCCCATCAGCATCCAAGGTCATTTGCACCGAGCCATTGGTCATCGATGCGCGCGTTGAACGGGTAATTGCCGTTTCAGAACGCGGCCGTTTGTTGTCACTTTCCAGCGTTGTACTGGATGAACGTGCACTGTGACTGGCGCTAATTTCAGAGGTGGACGTTGTTGCACCCACCTGCGCAGTGATTCCGATTGGGTCGGGTTCAGGCTCGGATAGTCCCGCTGCACTCACCTCTGAGTTCAGACGTGCTGAGTCGTCTGAAAAGACCCGTTGACTAGTTGCGACCGACTGTTTGAGATCTAACTGTGTTCGCGGTTCTGCTTGTACCGCTGCTGGTGGCGTTCGCCATTCGATGACACCAATCGTCGTCAGTACAATTCCGACAGCACCCCACTGCCACAGTCGTTGATACTGCATAATGATCATTCCCCCTTATTGTACAAAAACTTGTCTTTACACAATATCATTTTACCGGGCAAATGACTAGTCGTCTGAAAAAACGGCTTACAATTTTCATAATGGTTTACATACAAAATTGTTCATTATACAGCGCCATTCAGTTGACACAGCGGGACTAATCCGTTCATTTGATCGTTCAAAAACCAAACTAACTTTTTGAAAAGGTCGGTAAAAACTTTCAATTCTTAATCAAGCTTACCGGTTGGCGACCGTTGCGCCCAGCGTCCAAGTGACCGTTGTTTCATACGTGTCAGTCAAAGCTTGATCCGTTGGCACTTTCAAATACAACGAGCCCAGTGCGGCCGATTGCCCCAGCACGTTAACGTTTTGATGGGAAACCGTTTGATGATTACTAATCACCGCACTAGCCACACCAGGCGCTAAGACTGCCTCGTTACCAGTTTGTTGATCCTTATAACTGAGCGTGGCGGTTAGCGGCCGACTTGATTTGGCACCCGTAAACCCTTTAGCAGCCAAGGTTGCATTCAGTGACCAAGTGGAACCGAGTTTGCGACCATCCTGAACGACCAGGCCAGTATCGTAAGTGGCACCGTAATTTTCTGGCTTACCGGTAATTTTATTTTCACCGAAATCAATGGTTTTAGGCGCGGAGACAAACATCAGCTCGCCAGCCGTACTATAGGTCAGCGTAATCGTCTCATCCTTATCCGTGAAGGTTCCTTGAACCCCATCCGGCTTATCCGGCGTGTAGCCTTCAATTGCGATCGGTTTAATATGGTAAGCATCCCCAGTGACCCCGCTGAGCTTGGTATCTGGTGCGAGCGAATTACCGGCCGCGTCCACGTATTTGACTGTGATGGTGTTTCCAGTGGCCCACACAAATTCCCCAACGATGCTCTGACCGTCATATTTGGTCATCAAATCAGCGGACGAATAAACTTTCTGGTTATTCAAACTACGCCACCGGCCAACGTACGGCGATTCTTCACTAGGCTTAGTTAAATTCCAAGCAGTGCTGCCAAAGAACTTAAAATTCTTACCCAATATCAAATGTTTCGGCGCAATTTTAGTGCTGAACGTATTGGTATAGCTCGATGCGCTGGCCGTATTCCAACCGAGTAAGTCTAACTTATCCAACTGTGTCCCGACAAACGCCCTGTCAAATTTAACAACATAAGCCGTATTCCAAGCACCTAAATTCAATTCCTTTAAACCACTATCGCCGTTGAAAATATCACTGAGATCGGTTACCGCACCTGTATTCCAGTTATCAATCGGCAGACTAGTAAATTGTGGATTATTAGCAAATAGCTGAGCCATCGTCTTAACATTGGACGTCTTCCAGCTACTAATTGGTAAAGTCTTCATTTTAGGCACATTTTTGAAAGTCCCACTCATGGTCGAGACTTTACTGGTATCCCACTTATCAATCGGTAAACTGGTTAGATTGGTCATACCGGCAAAGGTCGAACCAAGGTTGAGAACGCTCGACGTGTTCCAATTACCAATCGGCAACGACGTCAGACCCGTACAGCCTTCAAAAGTCCCATTCATATCAAACACGTTGCTAATGTCCCAGCCGCCAATCGGCAAACTCGTTAGGCCGGTCGACCCATTGAACGCGTGCCGCAATGTGGACACGCCACTGGTCTTCCAGCTAGCGATTGGTAGCGTCGTCACATTCGGCAAATCGGAGAACGTCCCATCCAATGAAACGACACGCCCCGTGTCCCATTTGCCAACATTGATACTTGTCAAGCCAGGATTATCAGCGAAGGCAAACTGCATATTGATGACCCGACTCGTATTCCAATTATCAATGGGTAAACTTTTCAGATTGGTCATGCCCCGGAACACGTTTGACATGTTGGATATCATGCTGGTGTTCCAACTCCCAACATCTAAGGAAGTCAACGAAGAACAATTCAAGAATGTCCGCATAATAGAAGCAACTTTACTGATATTCCATTTGCCAATTGGTAATGATGTCAGTGACCGGTCGCCATTAAAGGTATCCGTCAAGTTTTCCAACGAACGCGTATCCCAGTTGGCGACATTCAGTGTCACTAACTTCGTACAGTTCTGAAACGTTCCTTCCATTCGAGTGACCTGGCTGACGTTCCAACTACTCAAATCTAGGGACGTCAATTGAGAACATCCGAAAAACATCCAGGAGATATCCGTGACGTTTGAGAGATCCAAGTTATTGAGCCCTTCCATACTCGTCACATTCGTCAATCCAGCAAACAGGAATGAATAATCTCTAACATTAATGGCGGTAATCTTGCCGTCAATCACCACTTTGGTCACTTGGGTCGGTTGATAACCGTTGGCGGTCAAGGCCTGTGAGATCCAGCCGACACCATTATTACCAACCGAGGTGCCAAACGTGCCCCCCACTCAAATGCAAGGTGCCGTTTGGATCCAAGGTCATCGTGACCGTTCCATTCACCATGTCGGCTGCCCGAGTTGCCCGGGTAACTGGTGTTTCTGAACGTTGATCCTTATCAACGTTTTCCTGTCTTGTACTTAATGAACTACTTGAATTGCCTGAGTTACTTGAACTGCTCGAACTACCGCGTTCTGAACTCGCTGGTGCGGATGATTGCGCATCCACCTTAGGATGAGTTGGTGCCTGTGATGAATGGCTACTTGATAGAACGTGTGAGCCTGATTCCTTCGCAGAAAAGACGCTGCTTGCAGACGACATCGTCTGGTCTACTGGCAATGGCGTCCGGGGCTCCGCCTTGACCTCCGTTCGTGAAGATGAAACGCCCATCACACCTAATGCTAATGCCAGTCCCAGACTCCCTCGATACCATAAACGCCGGTACTGCATATCTATCGCTCCCTCCAATAAATTAAATTTTAACATCCCTTAACGTTAATTATCTTACAATATTTACGACAAATGACGATGAAAAAAAGGCTTACAATTTTCAGTAATATTTGGATATTAAAGTTTATTCGATTGGGTATTCTGTATGTTAATATTCTCAACTAAGCCGCAACGATTTGGCGGGCGTTCGATTTAAAAAATTTGGTCCAGCTCAAAAATTTAGCTCAACTCAACGATACCTTTTGATTAATCAAGCTAACTTTGAGCAAGCTTTTTTAGGCTAATAATTTCGGCTTGTCATCCACCTTGAATCAAGGACAGGCCGGGTGCCGCAACCACTTTCTATTTTCAATATACACGACAGCTTGACACTGACTAAGGAAGCAGTTAGACTACTAGGTAGTAATACTACTTAGTGGGAGGTGGTGCAGCTTTGAAACAAACGCAATTACTAAAAGGCGTGCTTGAAGGGTGCGTGCTCGCAATCATCGCGGACCATGAAATTTATGGTTATGAATTAATCCAGGGATTGCGTGAAGCCGGTTTTGATTCAATCGTCAGTGGTACCCTCTACCCTTTACTGGCCAAGTTGGAAAAACATGGCGACCTTCAAAGCCGGCTAAAAGCCTCACCTGATGGTCCCAATCGAAAATACTATTCACTTACCGACCAAGGTTCACAATCATTGGCGGCCTTTAACCACCAGTGGTTCCAGCTCAAAGACCAGGTCGATCATATCTTATCAAGGAGGCAATTACCATGAGCAACACCAGTGACTACCGCCAACAACTCGATCAAATCGAAAGTCAATTACACCCGAATGACAAGAAATATTTTCAAGACTTACAATTATATTTATTGACTAAAAATCTAGTCCGCAGTGATGAACAAGCAGTCACGCTAGAATTATTGACGATGGGCCAGGATTTTTTAGACGCCAGTCAACACGGTGAAACTGCCACTGAATTCTTTGGTAACGAGCCGGCTGCACTCGCTGATGCTTTGCTCGCAGAATTGCCTCGAAGTACACGTTGGCAACGCCTGCAATTCATTGGCATATTGGTTCTCATCAGCTGGTTCTTCCTCCTGTTAGGTGCCGGGACGACCACGGGCCTGCAAATCAATTGGTTATTGCTTATCCTGGTTCCCTTCATTGAAATTATGGCAATCGAACTTATTTTCAAAATCATGAATCATCATGTCTATGACGCTCAGCCGCACTCAACCCTTCAATATATTTTGGTATCAGGCGTGACACTGGCAACCATTGCACTGATCGTTGGCTTGACAATTTCAGTACCGCGCATTGCACCCTGGTCGGTTAGTCTACTTCCCAACCCTTGGGGAATATTAGTCCAAATCTGTCAGCTCATTATTTGCCTTGGCCTGCTAGGTTTCGTTTTGATTAAAAAACGTCGCAGGCAATAAGCTCATTCAAAAAATGGTGTCCGAGAATCCATCGCTTCTCGGGCACCATTTTTCAATATGTCATTTCAGTTTTCTGACTATAAGTCGTCGCGATGCAACAGTTCAATCTCTTCACCCGCAGCTCGGCGGCGGTCGATATTGTCCTCACCCCAGACACACAATTCATGTAGCACTACTGACAAACTGCGCCCGTATTCGCTCAATCCATATTCAACTCGGGGTGGCACTTGTTGGTAGACCTTGCGCGTCACGATATTAGCCGCTTCTAACTCTCGTAACTGTTGGACGAGCATTTTCTGCGAGATTTGTGGAATGGCCCGCTCGAGCTCACTCGTTCGCATCGTTTTCTTCCGTAAGTGGCATAAAATGATTGATTTCCACTTGCCACCAATAATTTCCATCGACGCTTCAACACCGATATGGTACGTTGCATTCGCCATTTGGTTAGCCTCCATCCATACTTACTTTTTGGTGGGTATAGCACTTTAAAGTAGGTACTTGTTATTAAGTTACTAGCTAGTATAATCATTATTTATCAACTTAGCAATAGCAGGAGGCATATCTTATGACAAAACAGTTCAATCCTAGCTGGACGCTCTTTGCGCTCGCAATCAGTGCCTTTGCAATCGGCTCGACCGAATTTATCAGCGTCGGCCTGATGCCACTACTCGTTAATAGTTTTCATATCAATCTGGCGCAGGCTGGTCTAACGGTCTCGATCTACGCCATCGGTATTATGGTCGGTGCGCCGGTGATGACCTTGCTCACTGGTCGGCTTAATCGCCACCGCCTGATGATGCTGATTATGATTTTATTTATTATTGGCAATCTGTTAGCCGCCAGCGCCCCGACTTTTGGCGTCTTACTGGCCGGCCGGGTCGTCGCAGCGCTAGCCCACGGCATCTTTATGACGGTCGCATCCGTAATTGCTGCCGATGTGGTTGCGCCGGCCAAACGCGCCTCGGCTATCGCCATCATGTTCACCGGACTGACCGTTGCGACCGTCACCGGGGTTCCGTTGGGCACCATGATTGGGCAATTAGGCGGCTGGCGCTGGTCATTCATCTTCATTAGCGCCATTGGGATCATCGGGTTGCTCGCGGACTATTGGTTGATTCCACGCAACCTCCCGTTACCAAGCAAAGCAACGATTCGAGGAATTGGCCGCGTCCTGACGAATCCACAATTGGTCTTGGCTCTGCTCGTGACGGCACTCGGTTACGGCGGTACTTTCGTCGTCTACACCTACCTCTCACCATTATTGGAACAACAGATGCACTGGTCTGCGAGTGCTGTGGTTCTGATTCTCGTCGTCTATGGGTTGATGGTCGCCCTTGGTAATACCTTAGGCGGACGGTGGGCCAATGCACGGCCACTAATTGCCCTGTTCAAAATGTTCACTGGCCTACTCGTGACCCTTTTGATTCTGAGCGTGACCGGTTATAGTCACTGGCTTGGGCTGCTCACCGTACTCTTAATGGGCGTTTTCACCTTCATGAACGTGCCCGGTTTGCAGTTATACATTGTTCAGTTAGCTGAACAAAATACTCCGCACGATATTACGATGGCGTCCGCCTTAAACATCTCCGCGTTTAATGTTGGGATCGCCCTCGGTTCTGGCATTGGCGGACAAGTCACAACCAAGCTTGGTCTCGGGATGACCCCCATCTTCGGTGCCATCATGGTCGCCGTCAGCCTGGTGCTCCTTTTAGGGCTGATTTGGTTAGCCCGGCCAGCGAAGCAGTTGACTAGGAATTGCACCCAAAACTAACCGTTAATTCAAACGCCACCAAACCCAGGGCTGACACTAACTTTAGTAGTCAAGTTCACCTGGTGCTTGGTGGCGTTTTTTCTTGCTGACGGTTACGTGGAAATTATCGGTTTCTACTATATAGCGTGCTGTGCCAATGGCCGTCAAATCTTCGGCTGATTCTAAAATTTAGACGTCAAAGTTCAGACGCTTATTGGCACCAGAAACAGGTTTAGTGTTTGCTGTCACGATTGAAAACTTTCCAAATACCAACAGATTTTTCATTTAGGTCTGAAAAATTTCAATGTTTCCACACCCTTTGAAGCACATTTGACAGGACTAATCAATTGAAATCACCATCGTCTTTCTCCTCCAAAACACCGGTTTATTCGAATTTAGTGTTAACCGTTCCACCTTTAATAACACCTAATTGGGTCCACCAGCTGACTGAGACTTGCATTTTACCTTTCTGAAAGCTATAACGGTAATGGAGGAACTGATTACAATGATGGATTGTGAAACCAAGGCCGGACTTGGTTTCACAATATCATCGCCAGTCAATCACGCTTAAGGGGAAATGGGGACCGACATGCAACGTAAATCATTAGTTATTTTATTAACGAGTATTGTACTCATTATTGGCATCTTAACCACGGGAATGGTTAGGGTCATTGGCACCGCACATGCGACTGAACGGACCACCGCAACGACCCGGCAAACGATCCGTAAAACGACGCATCACACCAAGTCAGCAGTGAACTCACAGTCATCCGTCATGCGAACACCAATCAACTGGCGTAAATCATCAGAAACCGTCGCTTACCCAAATGTTAACGACTATCCTGACCTGTGGATTCACGTTTCACTGGCGAAGCAACGGATGACGCTGATCAATCATCACCACGTCCTGTACACGATGTACATCTCGACAGGGGTACCGACTGCGGACCGTAAAACGCCGCGCGGTACCTATCACGTTCAAGCGGAACGCGGGAAGTACTTCTACAGTTCGTCCGTCGGTGAAGGCGCGTCTTATTGGGTCTCCTGGCTCAATCATGGTGAGTATCTCTTTCACGCGACGCCCGTCGACGCGCAGGGGCACTTCATCAAGTCCGACGCCAATGATTTGGGCAAACGTCCATCATCGCATGGTTGCGTTCATTTGAGCGTTGCGGACGCCAAATGGGTTTATCAGAATATCAAATATGGCACCAAGGTCGTCATCGATTAAAAGTGCCTAGACGAAAAACTAGCAACGCATTTGCGGTCATCCGCAACGTTGCTAGTTTTTTTCATCGCTGAATTGATCAATTGGTCTGACAGCTATTTTACAACTCAGGCGAGCACTGCGACCACACTCACCATTGACTAACCGACAATTCAGCTTGCACCTTCATCAAATTTCAACTTCTGCGGCGACCTGATTAGCCGTCCGACTGTCCATCAGCGTCTCTGATTCGACATAAATTTTATGCCACATCATGAAAGTCAGGACTGTCCACAGTTTACGGGAATTGTCGCGAGTACCCGCACGATGTTCATCGAGCAAGTTCACAAAATAAGTTTTATCAAAATACTGCTCGGTTTGTGAGTCCTGAATGATTTGCTTAGCCCAATCATACATTTCATCCTTGAGCCACCAACGAATCGGCACTGGAAATCCGAGCTTTTTGCGATGTAGCACGTGTGCTGGGACGATCTCTTCGACGGCCTTGCGTAGAATATACTTCGTCGTCCCGTGGGCAATTCGTAACTCGGCTGGAATTTCCGCCGCCAAGTCAAAGACGGCGCGGTCCACAAATGGCGTCCGCAATTCTAGACTGTGCGCTAACGCCGTGCGGTCCGCATTGTGCAGTAAATCGCCGTTGAGCCAGGTATGCATATCGACGAACTGCATTTTTGAAATCGGGTCATAGTCTGCCGCCTCTTGATAGTAAGCCCTAGTGGCCTGTGGAAAGGTGTGATCCGCATTGTAATGCTTCATAAACTGCTGCTTCTCGGCCTCATTAAAAATAAACGCATTGCCGACATACCGGTTCTCTAGAGGCGTCGTGCCACGCATTAATAAGGATTTTCCACGGACGCCCTCTGGAATCATCGTTGCGATTCGTTGTAAAGCACCATTGAACGGCTTCGTATAGCGGAACGGTTTCAGTGATTCCGGTTCGTGGTAGATCGTGTAGCCACCAAATAACTCATCCGCACCCTCGCCGGTCAGGCAGACCTTGACGTGTTTGACCGCTTCCTTAGTTAAGAAATACTGCGGTACTGCCGCCGGATCTGCCAACGGGTCATCCATACTCCAGACAAAATGTGGAAAGGCCGCCATAAACGCTTCAGGCGTAATCATCATCTGCTTATTTTCGACCCCCAGCTGTGCCGCCGTTTCCTGAGCCACATCTAGTTCACTATAGCCCGGCCGTTCAAAGCCAACTGAAATCGTCTGCAGGTTGGGATTGAACTGTTTGGCAATCGCCACGACGATCGACGAATCGATCCCGCCTGATAAGAACGCCCCCACTGGTACATCTGAGCGCATGTGAATTTTGACGGAATCAATCAGCGTTGCTTTCAAGCGTTCCGCGTATTCCTGTTCAGAGCGCTTTACGGGATGGAACTCACGGTGGTAATACCGCTTGATTTGCGGCGCAGCGCCGAGTTCCTTAGTCAGTGAACAGCCCGGTGCCAATAACTTGATCTCTTTGGTCAGCGTCTCTGGTTCAGGCACGTACTGAAAGGTCAGATAATCTTGGAGGGCATCCTGGTCAAACTGCTTGTCCTTCAGGATTTTATAGATGGCCTTGCTCTCAGAAGCGTAGTAAAAATCGTTGCCCGCAATCGCGTAGTAGAATGGCTTGATGCCAAATTGGTCACGCGCGGCAAACAGCGTCTTCTCCTGTTTATCCCAAATCACAAACGCAAACATGCCCCGCAAATAAGTCGTTAGTTTCTCATGGTATTTGGCATACATGCCCAAGATCACCTCGGAATCCGAATCGGTCTTGAATGGATACCCTTCTTGAATCAATTGTTCACGCAATTCAATATAGTTATAAATCTCACCGTTAAACGTCAACCAGTACCGTTCATTGTCATACGATAGCGGTTGGTGGCCACCTGCCAAGTCAATAATACTCAGCCGCCGAAACCCCATCGTGATATTATCATCCGCAAAATACCCTTCGTCATCTGGCCCCCGGTGCACAATCATTTTCGTCATTTCGTGTACCAGCTCATCATACGCGGTATTATCCGCCAGCGTTCGGTCAGTCAGGCACCCAACTAATCCACACATTATCCTCACTCCTATACACAAGCTTGACCTTAGTGACAAGTGATGAACAACATTAAAGCATGTCACGCTCATCATTGACAGTCAGCGAGTTTGGACCGGACAACAACCAAACAAACGGTGTTTTCCTAGTATGCCGATTCCCCCAAAATACGGTTTTGGGCTGGCGTCATCTGCGGTCTTGCACTCAACAATGCTAATTATAGGGTGAAACTTGCCATCGTAACGGGTGCTTTAAGACGACCTCACGTCCATTTTGGTGCGTTTAAGACACGATTCGGCCATTTTAAGACAACGGGCGTGACGATTGCAAAAAAACTGGGTTAATCAGAACTTTTCACGAGTCCAACTAACCCAGTCGATGCTTTTTTCAAGTTTCTGTGCACAACCCTGATGATGGTTATCTCTTATTGGTGTGGCAGCCGATTCTTCAAGTCAATACTTACCAATCCGTCTAGCTAGATACCGACTGGCTTGAGCAGAGCATAGCACGCGTTCCCCATCGGCCATTGTTACTTGCCGATAGCGCTTGTCCAAGGAACGAATACGCGTGAGATTCACAACGTATGACTTATGACAACGATAGAAATTATCGTTCAAATCAGGAACGTCCTTTAACAAGCCGTAATACTCGAGTTCCCCATCATCGAGATGCACCACAATTTTATGCGGGTTCAGCGAACTTTCGAAGAACAACACGTGCTGCACCTCTAACGAACGAACCGTCTCGCCAATTTTAATCTGAATCAACTCTTCTTGAGGCTGTTCTTCGGATTTAAACCGTGTTTGGGCGACTGTTAAGACTTGCCTCAACCGATCATACAATTGGTCCGGAAAGTCTTTCAAAATAAAGTCGAGTGCTTCGACCTGATACTGAAAAACTGTTAGTGACAGTTCAGTATGCGTCGTCACAAAGATAATTTTATTGCGACCACCTAAGTCACGAATTTCGCTGGCCAGTTGAATGCCGTTGATATCCGAATTTAACGCAATATCCAGTAGAAAGACCGCCTTCTCAGGCGATTGACTGCGAACACTGGCCAGGATTTCATGCGGGTCTGAACTACTCAGGCCAAAGCCCATGTCCAGTTGGCGGTCGATAATGACTTTGCTGACCAGTTGCTCAAGCTCCTGGAGCTGCTTTGGATCATCTTCACAAATATATACTTTAATCATACCTCTTCTCGCGCCACCGTTAGCCGTTGAACAAACCGGTTCTCCAGAACGCGCGTCTCCAATATCATATTTTCATTTCGATTGACAATGGTCCCCAACCGATTCAAGCCTAATCCACGATTGGTGCCCTTCGTGGAATAGCCCACTTCTTTCAGCTGCCACAATGGGGGTAATTGTTCAAAAAGATTATTTTGAATTAAAAATACCGTGCTGTGGGCCGTCTGAAAAATCGCACTGGTGATTTCGCCATGGTAATTTCCGACCACTGCTTCAACAGCATTGTCTAAAATAATGCCTAGTGCGATATCCAAATCTAGTTCATTAGTCGCAACTCGTTCAAGCACCTGCCGTAACTCAAAATGGACCTTGATTCCTTGGGATTGGGCATAGTTCAATTTGTTGAATAGGATACTCTTGACTGATTTAACTTTAACCCGACTCAAATCCTCAAGATTATACTGTTCATCCGCAACGCGTTTCGTCACGGGTGCAATATTTTTTTGATAATATTCTTGTAATCCCGTAAGATCATCTGTTTTTAAATACTCACTAATTGAAAGCATCATATTTTGATAATCATGCCGAAAATTACGCAGTTCATTGTAATGAACCTCAATTTCATTCATATAGCGCGTGTCATTCTTGATTTGTGCCTGTTGCTGCTGCACTTGATACTTCGCACGAATCGTGATTCGATATTCATCATAGAGCGCCACTGCCAGGCCAATCACGACTAATAAGACGACTAAATTACTAACCACTAGTCGTAGCTCGTCGTTCAGGCCTTCACTGACGATGATATACAGATAAATAACCAATAGTAATACCCCCGTGACTCGATTCAAACTTGGGCGGTTAAAGGTCGATTTAACATGGGTATTCATCAAAATAACATTGAGAATGACCAAGCTCAACAATTGTAAGCTCGCAAACGTCAGCAAGTAGCCCCCGTCGAATTTTAAGGCATACACGATCAAGTCACTCACATGATCGATCACAATCGACCAAATACCTACTTGCAGTCCAATCAAAAACGATTCGCTCAGACTTCGCGTCCGTCGCCACGCATACAGCATCACCATCAATAATATCGGCATCGACGCATAAGTTCCGATACTATCAAAAATCCACCGGCTGATCATAATGACTGCCAGCGCATACCCAGTATCTAGATAACTGAACGTCCCCCAGTCTCATAAGATTGATTTAACAAATAAAAACAACACGCCGGTTTGAACAAAAACCATCAGTGTCTCGCTTCGCATCAATGCTGTCATAGTGTTATTGCTGCTAATTCACCAGGCCAATCCCATCGCCAACCGCTCGTGCTGACCTGTAATCGTGGATAAGTCATCAGCAGCGCCCCTTCCCCATTTTTAACACGCTTGTTTCAAATCGTTACTAACTAGTGTAAAACAGACGGAATGACTTGAAAAGCCGCCAACGGGTATAAATCATTCAACTTAAGCTTAAACGCCCGATTTTCACTGACAAGCCAACCTAATAAAACGGACAACGCGCCCATATTTTGTCACCCACAATCCAAAACAAACGCGGCCCACTGATAGTCATCATCGAATACCAGCAGGCCGCATTGATTAAAAATTAAAGTCTAGTTGCGCTTCATCGCATCCCAAATCAACTGAAAAATATCGTCAAAACTGTACTGTGTTGCAGAATAGCGTCCTTGACTAATGTTGGTCGTATGGGTGTGAATCGTTGAGAACACCACCCCCATGTGGAGACTGACCGGCAGTGGCTTGATGACTTGTGCATCAACGGCCGCCGTTAACAATTTGACCACAATATTGTTGGGGTCGGCCACGCCGGGCAACATCGTCATCGGCTGCCCGTTGAGTGCTTTGATCTGCTGCATGATGGTCAGGCTGTCCGGATGTGCGAGCGAATAATCATAGACTTGCTGAACATATAACCGAATGCGCGTCGACAAGTCAATCGTGGCGTCACTTAAGCGTGCAATATCTGTCGTGCTCAAAATGCGAGTCGTTTCGCGCGCATAGACACTATCGATCAACGCCTGTTTATTTTTAAAGT
>NZ_JAGYGU010000110.1:0-741 GCF_018991255.1 Lactiplantibacillus sp. 30.2.29
GATTAATCAAAGATCTGCTTAAAATGCCGAATTTACTCACTTTCATGGACTTTCCACCAGCTATCCGGCAATCACTATACTCCACTAACCTGATCGAGAACTTTAATAAGCATCTCAAGCGCACCACCCATCACAAAGAACAATTTCCAACAGAAGATTCACTGGATCGCTTCCTGGTTTCTCAGTTTAATGTTTATAACGAGAAGTCTATGAAGCGGATCCACCGAGGGTTCAAAGGACTCCAGGACACCTTGGAAGCATCATTTATTTAAGTTAGATACATATTATATGTACGATGGCATTTCATTTACACAAGATTCTTGACGCTACCGGACACTTGGGCTACTCCTTTCCTGGAATTTGGGTTGGCTTATTAGGTTTACACCATAAGCACCACCTCCAATACGGGAAATAGCCACCGCCTTAACTTCTCTACTAGCATAGTATAACATAATGCACGCTGTAACTACCGATTCTACGGTATTCACAGCGTGTATTTTAGCTAATTTATCCATTGCTTAATTGCTTGTTCATAATGTCTATCTGGCTTTACTAGTGGTCTACGGGACGGCTAGGATTTAAATAACACCCTAGTCTAGCCCAGCCCTAAGTAACCATCGCTATCGCTTCCAAGTGCTCACTCAAAAATCACGATGAGTGTTGTTATACCGACATTTGTAGTTACTTTTATTTTTGGCAGATTGTAAAATTTAAGTTGAACATTTAAGTGGACAGAAAAAT
>NZ_JAGYGU010000111.1:0-740 GCF_018991255.1 Lactiplantibacillus sp. 30.2.29
AGAAGCTGTTTGAGGTCTCTATTGACGAGCAAGCAGGATCCCTATAAAGGCCATAGCAACCATGACTTTACTGGTATTTAACTTGCGTTCGCAATTGAACCAAAGCCGTCGCCAGTTGGTTAACCAACTGAAACTACGTTCCACGACCCAGCGCTGTGGCGTTACTTGACCGTTCTTCAGATCACTTTGTTTGGCGATAATGACATCTGCACCAATGATTGCATGGACCGACTGGGCGAAGTTGTCGCCTGTATAGCCACCATCGGCCATCACTCGCTGAACAAGATCAAACTGCTCTTCATTTAACGCGAGTAAAGCGATCGCACCGTCCCGTTCGGAGACATTAGCTGTGGTAATGTGGATCGCGAATGGGAGACCATTAATATCAACGGCAAGGTGGCGTTTAATCCCACTAATTTTCTTGCCGCCATCATACCCTTTATTTTGGGGTGTTGCCGTATTTTTGACGCTTTGCGCATCAAGAATTACGAACGACGTTCGTACCGATCGTCCCATTCGTAATCGCTCTCGAGCGACAATTTTTTTAAAAGCAGGTCAATCAGGGAATATTCCGAATTAGCTAATGGTTTTGACCACATGGCAAAGTAAGTGTAAACGGTTTGCCATTTCGGAAAATCATGCGGCAACTGACGCCATTGAGCGCCCGTACGAAGCTCGTAAAGCACTGCATTGAAGACATCAAATAGGTCCACCCTTCGAGGACATGTACGCTTGCGAAA
>NZ_JAGYGU010000112.1:0-723 GCF_018991255.1 Lactiplantibacillus sp. 30.2.29
GTTAAAATCAGCAATAGTATAACTCTAACATTCACGATAAGTAACTACCAGCGACTGGATAAGTGTACCTTTTTAAGGAGGCCCAAAATTGATGTTACCATTATTGATCTTATTAGTTGAGTTTATTTTACTCATATATGTCATTAAGATTCAAAAAAAAATTATGAACTATACCAGATCAGGCGAGCTATATTTTTGGGGACTTTTTCTAAGAAAGAACGACTCCCGTCGCAAAATGAGGCAGCTCAAGAAAAAAGTTCTTCAAACGTATCGTAGAAGTTCCCTAAAAAACGAACTACTCTTCTGGTTAGAATTTACAGTTGCTAAATGTTGTTTTTATGGTTCACTCATATGGAGCTTTTACGTAATTGCTTTCGGAAATAGCAGAACCCCATTCTGGCCAGCCATTATAGGCTTTATAATGGCAATACCACCTGCAATAGCACTTCCCCAACAACTGTATGATTTTTGGAAACAACAACCTATTTGGCATGAGCACCCCATTGAAAAACAAGCTTTCCTACTACCAAACGAACAGGACCACAAAGATTTAGTTAGGTACCATTTGCAATCCTACTCCGCATTGTTCGTCATGGCAATTATAGGATTTCTAGTATAGGAATCTGAGCGTTAAAAAAGACAAGGTGAGAAACTAATTTTGGTTTCTCACCTTGTCTTTTTTTATCTAAATTTTTCTTTAATCTATACTTTATTATTGGTAGC
>NZ_JAGYGU010000113.1:0-693 GCF_018991255.1 Lactiplantibacillus sp. 30.2.29
CTGAACCGATCACCGTCAACAATTTCTTATGAATTATCTCGATGTCAACCTTATCAGGCTGAATTAGCACAAACAGATACCGAATACAAGCGATCACGATGTGGTCGGAAAACTAAGCTGAGCGATGAGTTAAAGCAAAAGATTCTCAACCATTTACGTCTAAGCTGGTCACCAGGAATGATTGCTCACGAATTTAAAATAGCTACTAAATCTATTTATAATTGGCTAAATCAGGGGAGAATTGGTTTCTCCTTGAATGATCTACCTGAACATGGCGTACGCCAACGGCGTAACGTTGACCAACGATCCAAATATAATCAATCTTTGGGGCGATCAATTGAACAGCGTCCCATGATGATTAATCAACGTAATCGCATCGGCGATTTTGAACTAGATATAGTCGTTGGTCCTCGTGGGCATAGTAAGGCAGTTTTATTAACTTTAATCGATCGGAAATCACGGTTCCTTTGGGCATACCGGTTAAAAGATCGGACGACAGCGACTGTTAATGAAGCACTAACTAAGTTCCTAACCACTTTTAATGGTCCGGTGCACAGCTTTACTGTGGACCGTGGCACTGAGTTTAGTGGGCTAGTATCACTTGAATCACAATATGGTATTAAGACCTATTACTGCCATGCTTATACTCCAGCTGAACGTGGTAGTAATGAACGCTTTAATCGGAATTGACGT
>NZ_JAGYGU010000114.1:0-701 GCF_018991255.1 Lactiplantibacillus sp. 30.2.29
AAGAAGAGAAGTAAGAGATTTAAAGCTTGAACGTGATAAACAGCTTGCTACCAAAGACCAGCAAATAAGTAGCAAAGATCGACAAATAGATCATCTAACAAAACTGATAGATCAGCAACAACAACTTCAATTAACAACTGTAACAGAAAATCGCCAATTAAAAGAACATCTGCAAAAATTAAATGACTTGATTGAAATCTCTAATCCAGGCCAAAAACAGCAAGTGAATGACAAAGAAGATAGAACACATAATAATAAAAATTGGTGGCATTTTTGGAAATAGAAGTCAATTGGTAGATTGTATCTTTGATTTTTTAAAAATAATTTGGGAGAATTAGCTAGGTTCTGCCTGAAAACATCATTTAAGCCAAATTACGTAATTCAGAACCAAGTTGACCATTGGCGCCAGTAATTAAAACTGTGCCCACTTTCATTCTCCATTTCTAATTATCTTTGTCGAATATTAATATTGCGCTTATTAATATATATACTACCCGCAGATATATCTTTACTTACAAGAGAGCCAGCTCCTATTACAGACCCTCGACCAATTTTAACACCGTCCAAAATAATTACATTACTACCAATCCAGCAATCATCTTCAATAACTATTCCCTTTTGGTTAACCCCTTGTTTTTTTATTCGTCGTTTGTAAAATTAAGTTAGAAATAAAAAAGCCATTTGTGGTAGACTTTTTTGTG
>NZ_JAGYGU010000115.1:0-680 GCF_018991255.1 Lactiplantibacillus sp. 30.2.29
GCGATTATCTATGTCCTAAAAACAGGTTGTCAATGGCGACAAGTTCCAAGTGATTTTCCTGAATGGCATTCCGTCTATAATTACTACAAGCTTTGGTCTGCATCGCCTTTTGTCACAGAGGCATCGCTACTTGATAACTGTTTAAAAAAATTATCGCTCAACAGCGTAATTTACAATCACGCTCAGCCAAAACGACATTTATTATAATCGATGCCCAAAGCGTAAAAAATGCAGATACTGCTGAGCATAAAGGTTATGATGCAGGTAAAAAAGTTTCCGATATTAAGCGCCATTTAGCAGTTGATATCAATGGTTTACCACAAGCTATTCACATTACTACGGCTAATGTGTCTGATCGTCAAGGAGCCATTGCTATGTTGACGTTATATCGTGAACATCTTAATCACGTCAAAACAGTACTAGTTGATGGTGGGTACACTGGGAACAACTTTTCCGCCGCTGTTCATTCCAATTTAAAAGCCACCGTACAGGTGGCTAAGCGTAATGAATTACATAAATTTGAAGTGCTTCCGCAACGCTGGTTAGTGGAACGTACTTTTAGTTGGCTAGATAAATGTCGGCGCCTTTGGAAAAATTGCGAACGACATCTTAGTACTAGTCGCCAAATGGTTGTTTTAGCTTATTTGATTGTGATGCTCAAAAGATATTAGACAGGTTCT
>NZ_JAGYGU010000116.1:0-615 GCF_018991255.1 Lactiplantibacillus sp. 30.2.29
CATTGGCCGTGCTCGGTTCCCCAATACAAAATCCCTAGATACATTTGATTTTAGCTTTCAACCCAGTATTAATCGCCAAGAGGTTCTGGAATTCCAGAATCTGGCTTTTATGGAAAAGTCTGAAAACTTAATCTTTATTGGCAATCCGGGAGTCGATAAAACCCACTTGGCAATTAGTATTGGGATTGAGGCCTGTAAACAGGGCTGTCGGGTTCTCTTTATTAATTGTCATGAGCTGTTGATTAGATTGAGAGCAGCTTACGAAAAAGGACTGCTTGATCGATCTCTAAGCCGCTATTCGCGCTATGACCTATTAATTATTGATGAAATTGGGTATTTGCCAATTGGTCACCAAGAAGCTAACCTCCTATTTCAGCTAGTCAATGCCCGCTATGAAAAGCATTCAACGATCATTACCAGCAATAGTGATCTATCCGCTTGGGTTGATATTTTCCAGAACCCAACTGTGACAGCAGCCATTCTCGATCGCTTGGTTCATCATGTTCACGTAGTGAAGATCACTGGTAAATCTTACCGATTACGTGGCCTCAAGTAACTGCCGAAAACCTACATTTCTTTCTGCCGAAAACCTACATTTTTAAACTGCCCTTGACA
>NZ_JAGYGU010000117.1:0-597 GCF_018991255.1 Lactiplantibacillus sp. 30.2.29
AGAACGTGTTTAGAATCTTTTCAAGAGTATTCGCAGGAAGGCTAAGCTAATCATCATCTTACTGGTGTTCAGCTTTCGCTCACAATTGCGCCAGAGGCGCCGATATTTTCCTAGCCAGCTAAAACTGCGTTCGATAACCCAGCGTTGCGGGGTCACTTGACCGTGCCTAAGGTCACTCTGTTTAGCAATAATGACTTCAGCGTTAATCATTGCCTGAACTGATTGAGCAAAGTTGTTACCAGTATAACCACCATCGGCCATTACTCGTTGAACCAGGTCAAACTGTGATTTGTTTAACGCCAGTAGCGCATTGGCGCCATCACGCTCAGAAACATTGGCGGTTGTCACATGGACTGCCATCGGCAGCCCATTGATATCTACAGCAAGATGGCGCTTAATCCCACTCACCTTTTTACCACCATCGTAGCCGCTACTTTCAGCAGGATCGGTATTCTTGACACTTTGAGCATCTAGAATGATGAACGATGTATAAACTGAACGCTTCTGAGCCAACCGATGTTGGCTGACAATTTTTTTAAAACCTTATCCAGAGGAGTGATACCAGCAGGAGATGGCGTTTTAGTCCAAAGTAACCAG
>NZ_JAGYGU010000118.1:0-533 GCF_018991255.1 Lactiplantibacillus sp. 30.2.29
TTGGGCTGCACCGACGTTGCAGTGGTTGAAGTTCCAGATTCAATTCATGGTGGATCTTCATAACGCCGTATCGCTGCTTGAATTCCGCAAAGATCCGCAGAATCCGTTGTTTTAAGTCCTCATCTTCGGCCCGGCGTTTTGAAGGCTTTGGGGATCGATAACGATAATACTGAGCTCTGGAAACACCGAGGATTCGGCACATCTTAGTTACCTGGTGGTGATGGCTTTCTTGGTGAATGTAATCAAAAATATTGGTTACTTCTGCGCAAGGAAGCTCAGGGCTTTTTTTAGGATTTCGTTCTCCTCAGACAGGGAAGCCAGCCGCTTTTCCATCGCTTTAATTTCGTCTGGCGATTTACCGGATTGAGTTTTGGCTTGGCCCTGGATCCACTTATGAACGGTTGAATAGCCAATGCCATATTCTCTGGCCAGTTGGGCGGCTGATTCGCCTTGTTTATATAGGTTGATGATGTTTTGTTTGAATTCTTTGTCGTAACGAGTTGGCATGTAAAAATTCCTTCCTTTTGAGAGAC
>NZ_JAGYGU010000119.1:0-532 GCF_018991255.1 Lactiplantibacillus sp. 30.2.29
TGTTCTGGGCATCTTGGGCAGCAATCTTAGGGGCAACTAAGCGCGCCCCCTGGGCCTTCTTTTTGACAAAAGCCGGCACGGACAGATTTAAAGTTTGCGCCGAACGCGCCAGCTTTAAATAGTCCGGTTCACTCACCCGAAAATTAATTTGTTTGCTAGCCTGACGATGAACCTGAGTCGTCTTTTTTGTGCTAGCCAGATTTTGCAGTTCGTTCACAAGTCCCACCTCTGTTGCCCTACGGGCAAAGTTATTCGAGATATCAAAAGTCGGATCAGCCTACGGCTGATGACCTCCTAATGATAATCGAATAACAGAGGCTTGGCAAGCAACCCGCATGCTAGCCACAAGACTACGTTTGTGGCAGCTGCGGTGCTTGCAAGGGGGACAGCTAACGCTCCCCCTTGACCCCCAAGTTCGCTGTGCAATGCCAAAATGGTTAGCCGACTGGCTAGCCACTTTTTGGCAAAGCTTCGCGTTTTTACTCAAAATTGCTATCGGAATTTGAGTAAAAAAGTCTTCCAGACAGGGGCG